>NZ_JBQEOI010000008.1:0-164753 GCF_052045125.1 Paracoccus sp. 22332 | reverse complement strand
TGGCCTCTCTGGCGCCGGGCGCGTCCCAGGTGCTGACGGCGAGCTATGATCTGACCCAGGCCGATCTGGACGCGGGTCAGGTCGAGAATACCGCGACGGCCGAAGGTGAGGCGCCGGATGGCGGCACGGTCGATGATGTTTCCGGCACGGACGCGACGAACGACGATCCGACCATCACCGGCCTGACGGCGCAGCCTGCGATCACCCTGGTCAAGGCGGCGGATGACAGCGGCATCTCGTCCCCCGCAGCGGTGGGCGACCCGATCACCTACAGCTTCACCGTGACCAATACCGGCAGCGTGACACTGAAGAATGTCGTGTTGACCGAATCGCTGGCCGGGGCGGTCGTGACCGGCGGCCCGATCGCCGCGCTGGCGCCGGGGGCGGTCGATACGGCCAGCTTCACCGCGACCTATCGCCTGACCCAGGCCGATATCGACGCGGGCGAGGTCAGGAACAGCGCCACCGTGACCGGCACGCCCGACAGCGGCGGCCCCGTCTCGGACGTTTCGGGCACGACCGCCGGGGATGACGCGCCGACCCTTGTCACCATCGCGCCCCAGACCGGGATCCGGCTGGTGAAGTCGCTGACCGGGGTCGAGGACAGCAACGGAAACGGCATTCAGGACATCGGCGATCTGGTCCGCTTCGGCTTTGAGGTGACCAATACCGGCAACGTCGCGCTGCGGGTCGAGACCATCGCGGATGCCACGGCCAGCGTGTCGGGCGGGCCGGTGACCATCGCGCCGGGCGCGACCAACCGGGGCAGCTTCACCGCCATCCATGTCCTGACGCAGGCGGACCTGGATCGCGGCCACGTGCAGAACAGCGCCACGGTCGAGGGCCTGGCGGTGCGTGGCGACGGCAGCCCGATCCTGGGCAGCGACGGCGTGCCGCTTCGGGCCAGCGACGTGTCGGATGCAGGGACGGATCCCGAAGGGGCGGCCGTCGGCGATCCGGCGGCGGTGGAGACCCCCGACGGCGCGGGCGCGCGCGACGGCGATCCGGGCAACGATCCGACCGTGGCGCTCTTGACCCGCACGGCGGCGGTCGAACTGATCAAGAGCTATCTCGACTTCACCGATGCCAACGGCAACGGCGTCGAGGATGCGGGCGATACGCTGCGCTTCGGCTTTGCCGTCACGAATACCGGCAATGTCGCGCTGCGGATCGACACCGTCGAGGATCCGCTGGCGGCGGTCGCGGGCGGACCCGTGACCCTGGCGCCGGGCGAAACCGACGCGGCGGCCTTTACCGCCACCTATCTGCTGACCGACGAGGACATGCAGCGCGGATATGTGCAGAATTCGGCCCGCGTCACCGGCCAGACGGTCACGGCGGACGGCACGCCGATCCGCGACGGCCAGACGCCGCTGCAGGCCGCCGATGTCTCGGACGCGGGCACCGATCCCGAAGGCGCGGCCCTGGACGATCCGCAGGCGGTGGAGACACCCGATGGCGAGGACCGCACCGACGGCGACGGGACCAACGATCCTACCGTGGTCAAGCTGGGCTGGCCCGAGATTCTGCTGAAGATCTCGATTCTCGACACGCCCGACAGCAACGGCAACGGCATTTTCGACGCGGGCGACCGGATCGTCTATGCCTTCACCGTGACCAATACCGGCAACGTCCTGCTGGAGAATGTCACCGTCGATCCGGCCAGCCTCAGCCTGGACCTGCCCGGATTCTCCTGTCAGCCGATCCGGCTTGACGTGGGCGAAAGCGCGGTGCTGACCTGCACCGGCAACCTCTATACCGTCACGCCCGAGGATGCGCGCCGCGGCACGATCAATCTGGCCGCAACCGCGACCGGCAGTTCCATCGCAGGCGTGCAGGCCTCGTCCGATCACGCGGTCGTCTCGCCCACGATGGAAGCGGGCGGGCTGACGCTGACCAAGACGGCAGATCGCAGCACCGCGCTGGCGGGCGATCTGGTCGGCTATGTGCTGGAGCTTGGCAACGACGCCTCGGGGATCGCCACGATCACCGATCTGGTCGACACGCTCCCTTCGGGCTTCAGCTATCGCTCGGGCAGCGGCACGGTCGGCGGCAGCAAGGTCGAGCCCGAGATCCAGGGCAACCGGCTGATCTGGCGCGACCTGCGGCTGGCGGCGGGGGAAACCCTGCGGGTGCGGATCGAGGTTCTGGTCGGCGGCGGCGTCGAGCCGGGCGCCTATGTGAACCGGGCGCAGGCCTTCAGCCCCGCCACCGGCCGGCCGGTGACGCCCGAGGCCACGGCCACCATCCGGGTCGAGGCCGATGCGGTCTTTGCCTGCGCGACGGTCATCGGCCGGGTCTTCGACGACCTCAACCACGACGGCTATTACAATGGCCAGCCGTCGCGGCAGAGCCTGCGTCCCGATCAGGGCAGGCTGCCCGCCGCCGAGGGGGCCGAACGGGGCCTGCCGGGCGTGCGGCTGGTGACGCCGAACGGGCTTGCGGTGACGACCGACCGGCATGGCCGCTTCAGTCTGCCCTGCGCCGCCCTGCCGCGCGACATCGGCGCCAACTTCATGCTGAAGCTGGACGAACGCACGCTGCCGCTGGGCTATCGGCTGACCTCGGAAAATCCGCGCGTGGTGCGGCTGACGCCGGGGATGCTGACGAAGATGAACTTCGGGGCCACCCTGTCGCAGGTCGTGCGCGTGGATCTGTCGGCGCGCGCCTTCGACGGCCGCGACCTGCGCCCCGAGCTTGAGGCGGGCCTGCGCCAGCTGGTCGGCCAGATCGCGTCGAAGCCTTCGGTGCTGCGGCTGGGCTACCAGCTGCAACCGGGCGAGGCGAAGGGCGATGCCCGGTCCCGGCTGCGCCAGGTCGAGGCGGCGCTGCGCCGGTTGTGGCCTGCGAACGGCCGCTTTGCCCTGAATGTCGAGACGGCCGTGGAAACCGCTCCGGCCCGTGCGCGGAACCAGTAAAGATGGCGAATTTTCCTATCATGAACCCGATTGCTTCCTTCCGTCTGACGGCCTGTTCCGCCCTGGCGCTGATCCTGTCGCTGCAATCCACGCTGGCGGATCCGGCCGGCAGCCGGGGCTGCGCGCTGATCCAGGGCGAGTTGCCCGGCGACTGCGCCCATGACAATGCGGGCACCGTCGTCTCGCGCGAGCTGCCGGCCAATGCCCGGCACGAACCGGCGGGCGACCTGGGGCCGCTGGGCTTCTCGATCTCGATCGAGGCGACCCCGGCCGAGCCGCGCCGAACCGTCGCGGGCGCGGCCCCCGCGCCCGACCGGCTGCGCGAGATGGACCAGGATCTGGACCGGCTGGGACTTAGGGTCAGCGTCGACGGGCTGGGCGCGCGGCCGATCCTGAACGTAGCGACTGCCGATCTGCGCAGCAGCTATGGTCCGGGGCAGGCGGTGGTGTTCCGAACCTCGTCGAACTATCCGGGCTGGATCGCGCGGGCGCAGGTGATCGTCATCGATCCCGACCGCCCCGGCCATCCGCTGGCGGTGCTGCCGGCATCGCCGAACGGGCTGACCGAATGGCGGATGCCCGCCGAGGGCCCGGAGGAGATGACCTATGTCCTGCGGGTCGAGGACCGCGAGGGACGGCGCGACGAGACCGTGCCCCTGCCGCTGCGGCGCGCCTCGGCCGTCCTGGACGGCGCGGATCTGACCGGCCCGATCATCGCGCCCGGCGAGGGCGAGGACCGCACCGCCCGGCGCGGCATCCCGGTCCATGGCGCGGTGGTCACGGTTTCGGGCGAGGATCTGCCCGCCGGGGGGCGGCTGACCGTGCTGGGCGAACCGGCGATCCCCGATGCCGGCGGCCGCTTCGTGCTGCAACGCATCCTGCCGCCGGGCGAACATGACCTGCGCATCGCGATGGGCGACCAGGCCCAGACCCGCCACGTCACCGTCCCGCAGCGCGAGCTGTTCGCGACCGGCATCGCCGAGATCACCCTGGGTCGCGACCAGGTCAGCGACGAGACCTGGCGCTATGGCCGGGTGGCGGGCTTCGTCCAGGGCGTGCTGGCCGACGGGACCAAGGTGACGGCCTCGGTCGATACCCGCGATACCGAACTGCGCGACATGTTCCGCCATGTGACGCGGCGCTTCCCCGACCAGGTGCTGCGCCAGATCGAGGACCGCGACGTCTGGGTCACGACCGGCGACGACAGCACGGTCGAGAACCTGGCGCCGACCTCGGGGCGGCTGTTCGTGCGGCTGGAAAACGACCAGAGCTATGCGATGTGGGGCGATTTCCGCCCCGAGGGCGATCTGGACCGGATGGTGCGCAGTGACCGCACACTCTACGGCGCTTCCGCCGGGTGGCGTTCGGCCGAGACGGCCGCCGATGGCAGTCCACGGCAGAAGATCGGCGCCTATGCGGCCTCGACCGACCGGCTGAGCCAGCGCGACGTGTTCCGCGGCACCGGCGGCAGCGCCTATTTCCTGTCCCACCGCGACATCGAGGCGGGAACCGAAACGCTGCTGGTCGAAATCCGCGACCGGGTCTCGAACACCATCGTGTCGTCCCGCCGCCTGGTCGAGGGGCGGGACTATCGCATCGACTATGTGCAGGGCGTGGTGATCCTGAACGCGCCCTTGTCGCCCTCGGCGGGCGGTCCGGGGCTGGTCAGCGACAGCGCCCTGGGGGACCAACTGGTCAACCTGGTCGCGCAATACGACTATGTCCCGGCGAACGGCGCGGATTCCAGCGACAGCTATGGCGCGCGGGCCGAAAGCTGGGTCACGCCGCGTCTGCGCTTTGGCGCCACGCTGGCGCAGGAAGGGGCAGGGGGCGCCGACAACCGCCTGGGCGGTGCCGACCTGCTGTGGAAGCGCAGCGAGGACAGCTGGTTCTCGGCCGAACTGGCCGAGAGCGAGGGACCGGGCCTGGGCCAGGCCCTGTCTCTGACCGGCGGGCTGGATCTGGATCCGGCCAGCCCCACGGCGGGCGTCAAGGGGCTGCGCGCCAGGGGGATGCATGTCGAGGGGCGGCTGGATCTGGCCGAAATCGGCGGCGCGGGCCATGTCACCGCCTTCTGGGATCGCCGGGACGAAGGCTTCGTCTCGCCCGACTGGAACGTGACGGTGGGCCAGCGCAGCGGCGGTCTGGACGGCCGGGTCGAGATCGGCGGCGCGACTGCCCTGACCTTCGGCGCCACCCGGTTCCGCGACGATGCGGGCAAGCGCGACGACCGCGAACGCATCGGCATCGACCACTGGCTGAGCGGCGCCTGGCAGGTCGAGGCCGAGATCGCGCATCGCGACCTGGCCAATCCCACGGCCTTGGTCCAGGGAGAGAACGGCAAGTCCACCGACGCTGCCCTGCGCCTGACCTGGCATCGCGACGATGATCTGTCGGCCTGGGTCTTCGGGCAGGCGAACCTGTCGCGGTCTGGCGATGTGCTGCGCGACGACCGGGTGGGGATCGGCGCCGAGGCCGCGGTCACAGATCGGCTCAGCGCGCTGTCCGAAGTGTCGGACGGCACCCAGGGCGTCGCCGGGCGGCTGGAACTGGCCTGGGCCAAGGATGCCGCCACGACCTATACGCTGGGCTGGCGCGAAGATCCGACGCAGATCGACAACCTCGCCAGCGGCGAGCGGCGCGGCCTGACCTTCGGCGCGCAGCGGCAGGTCAACGACCGCTGGGCCTATACGACCGAGACGATCCGCAGCGGCGTCACCAGCCGCCGGTCGCTGGCTTCCAGCTATGGCGTCAGCTACACGCCGGACGAACGCTGGCGCCATGATGTCGGGGTGGTCACCGGCCGGACGCTGGAACAGGACGGCAGCCGGATGCGGCGCACCGGCCTGTCGCTGGGCACCCAGTTCTCGAACGGCGAGGATCAGGCAGCCAGCCTGCGCGGCGAATGGCGGCGCGAACGGTCGGACGACGCGCTGCAACCGATCCGCCGCAAGACCTGGATGGTCACGGGCGAGGACGACCTGCGCGACGGCCGCTATATCGAGGCGATGCTGGGCTACGCCTATCGCCCGGTCCATGACGACCGGCTGAACGCGCTGTTCAGCTATACCTATCTGGAGGATCTGCCGGGGGCCGATCAGGTCAATATCGACGGCGAGACGGACGGGCCGCGCCAGCGCAGCCATATCCTGAACGCGGCCTTCAGCTATGACCTGGACCAGCGGTGGACGCTGGGCGGCAAGTACGGCTTCCGCACCCGCCAGCAGGCCGACCGGGACGATTCGGATTTCACCCGTTCCACCGCGCATCTGGCGGCGCTGCGGGCCGATTACCACATCGTGCATCGCTGGGACGCCATGGCCGAGATCCGCGCCTTCCACGCGCCCCGCGCCGAGATGACCGAATATGGCGCGCTGCTGGCCGTCTATCGCGAGGTAACGCCCCATGCCCGGTTGGGGGTGGGCTATGCCTGGGGCGGCATCTCGGACGACCTGCGCAAGATCGAACCGGCCAAGCGGGGGATCTTCGTGAACCTGATCGGCAAGTTCTGACCCCCCTTAAGCAGGCCGCGACGCCGTTCCGTCGGCGCTGCGGCCTGCAACTTCTCGCCCCGGCCCCCGGCGGCCTGGGGCCACTGGGTTTCGTCGTGCTGGTCGCGCCGACATCCGGCAGGGCTGTGGCGGGGACCGGATTGCCGGCTGATCCTGCCATTCGCGGCGCTTCGCGGACGGGTGCCGGGCGCGACCATCTGGCCCCAAGCCGGGACGCGGCGCCGCGAATTGCTGGACCGAGGGCCGGGTGCCGCCCACCGGGCAGGGGCAAGGCTGACCTGATGCAGGGGCGATCCGGGCTGAGGCCTCTCAGTGCCCGCCGCCGCCCGCCGCCCCGCAGGCGGGGGGCTTCATCGCCAGGGCCATCACGGCAAGGCCCACGAACAGCATCGTCAGCAGGGTGAACACGTCGATGAAGGACATGATCGTGGCCTGTTGCGCCACCCGCCCCGCCATCTGCGCCAGGGCGCCGTCAACGGGCAGACCGTGGCTGGCCAGGTTGCGCTGCATCATCTCAAGCTGGCTCAGCGCCTGCGGGTTGGCCCAGGTCACGGATTCGTCCAGTCGGGCGGTGTGCAGCGCGCGGCGGTCGGTCAGCACGGTGTTGATCATCGCCAGCCCGACCGCGCCGCCCAGGTTGCGCATCAGGTTGTAAAGCCCGGACGCGCCCTTCATCTTGGCGGGCGGCAGCGTGCCCAGAGCCAGATTGTTGATCGGAACCATGCAGATCATCAGCGACAAGCCGCGCAGCACCTGCGGCCAGAACAGTTCCTGAAAGTCCCAATCGGCGGTCATGCCGGTCAGCATCCAGGACGAAATCCCGAAGCCGACGAAGCCGCACAGCAGCATCAGGCGCAGATCCATCCTCGACGCCAGGATCCCGGCCAGCGGCGCCGACACGAACATCGCCAGCCCCGAGACGAACACCGTCTCGCCGATCATCAGGCTGTCATAGCCCCGGATCGCCGAGAGATAGAGCGGATAGAGATAGGTCATCCCGTAAAGCCCGATCCCCATCACGAAGGAAAACACCGATCCGACCGCGAAATTGGTGTTCGCGAAGGCCGAGAAATCCACCAGCGGCTCGTCGCGGGTGAAGGCGCGCCAGAAGGTGACGATGCCGCCCAGGACCATCACCACGAACAGGATCGCCACGGCCTCGTCCTGGAACCAGTCGTTGCCAGGCCCTTCCTCCAGCACGAATTCCATCGCGCCCAGAAAGGCCGCCAGGGCGACCAGGCCGGTCCAGTCGAACTTGCCCCACAACGACCATTCCGGCTTGTCGAAATCCACAAGCGCCAGAACGCCCAGGGTGACGGCGATCCCGGCGGGGACGTTGACCAGGAACAGCCAGTGCCAGGACAGCGCATGGCTGAGATATCCGCCCACCGTCGGCCCCACGGTCGGGGCCAGCGTCGCCACCAGCCCGATCATGGGCGAGACGACGTTGCGCTTCGCAGGCGGAAAGATCGTGAAGGCGGCGGCAAACACGGACGGGATCATGCCGCCGCCCAGAAACCCCTGGACGCCGCGCCACAGGATCATCTCGTCGATGGACGACGAGGTGGCGCACAGGAAGGACGCTGCCGTGAACCCCGCCGCCGAAATGGCGAACAGGTATCGCGTCGACATCATCCGGCCCAGGAATCCCGACAGCGGGATCATCACCACCTCGGCGATCAGATATGAGGTCTGCACCCAGGAGATTTCGTCCGAGGAGGCGCCCAGCCCCGCCTGGATTTCCGGCAGCGATGCCGAGACGATCTGGATGTCCAGGATCGCCATGAACATGCCGAAGACCATGATGAAGAAGGCGGCGACCCGGCGCGGCGTCAGTTCGGGCGCGGCAGCCTGATCGGCAGGGGCGGCGGGGGCGGCCATCTATCCGGCGGCGGCCAGGGCCGCGTCGGGGCCGGTGCGGGTGTCGATCTCGACCTCGACCGACAGGCCCGCGCGCAGGCCGGGCGTGCCTTCGGGCAGTTCGATCCGAACCGGCACGCGCTGCACGATCTTGGTGAAATTGCCGGTCGCGTTCTCGGCCGGCAGCAGGGAAAACACCGCGCCGGTGGCAGGGGCGACCGACACCACGCGGCCCTCGATCGCGGGGCCGTCGAAGGCATCGACGGACAGGTGGGCGGTCTGGCCCGCGCGAACCTCGGCCAGTTGGGTTTCCTTCAGGTTGGCCTCGACATAGAGGCCCCGGTCGGGGACCACCGCCGCCAGCCGCGCGCCCGCGCTGACCAGTTCGCCCTGCTTGATGGCGATGTTGGCGACGGTGCCGTCAAAGGGCGCGCGCAGCGTGGTGAAATCCAGATCGCGCTGCGCCTGCGCCACGGTCAGTTCCAGGGCGCGGCGGGTCGCCCCTGCCTCGGCCCGCTGGGCCTTCAGCACCTCGACCTGGGCAAGGGCGCCCGCGATGGCGGCATTCGCGGCGTTGCGGTTTGCTTCGGCCGTGGCCAGGGATTCGTTGGCGTCGTCAAGATCCGCCTGCGATGTCACGCGCCGCCCCGCCAGATCGCGCGCCCGTTCGGCCGAGGCGCGCGCGGCCGTCAGCACCGCGTCGGATGCGGCAAGCTGGGCCTTCGCCTGATCCACGCCGCTTTCCGCCGCAGCGACCTGCGCGTCGATCCGCGCCAGCGTGCTGGACAGTTCGGCCAGCCGGGCCTGCGCCTGTTCCAGGGCGATGCGGTGATCGCCGTCGTCGATGCGCAGCAGCACCTCGCCCGCCCGGACATGCTGGTTCGCCGAAACCGGAATATCGGCGACATAGCCGGTGATCTTGGCCGAGATCAGCGACAGATCCGCCTGCACATAGGCATCGTCGGTCGAAACCAGGAACCGCCCCTGGGACCACCAGTGCCAGCCCTCGTATCCCCCCGCCAGCAGGGCTGCCGCCGCCAGCCCGCCCAGGATCCGCATCTTGCGGCCCTTCTGGGCAGCGGCTTGGGCCTTGGGGGATTCCGAACCGGGCGTGTCGGCGTCGGGCGGGGTTACGGGCCGGGTGGCCTCGGGACGTTCGTGGCGTGACACTGATGCTCACCCTGCGCTGGGGACATCGAACCATCCGGTTCGAAGCGCCGAAATAACCCGTCGCCGCGCGGTTTTCAATATTCCATCGAACCCCCCGGTTCGATTAAAATCGGAATCATGACAGACGATCCGCGCCGACCTGACGACACCCCCCCACGCCGCCACGCCGCCGGAGAGGATCCGCAGAAGCGCGACCAGATCCTGGCGGGGGCCTGGCAGGAATTCATGGCCAAGGGCTTTGACGCCGCCACGATGAACGGCATCTGCCGCGCGGCGGGCGTGTCCAAGGGGACGCTGTATGTCTATTTCCGCAACAAGGAGGATCTGTTCGTGGCCCTGGTCGAACACCGCCGGGTCCAGATCTCTGAACAGCTGCGCGCCGCCCTTGCCGTCCCCGGCGGGATCGAGGCGCGGCTGACCGCCTATGCCGCCGCGATCATCCGAATGCTGACCTCGGCCGAGGTGCTGCGGTCGCAGCGGATCGTGGTGGCGATGGCCGAACGGATGCCAGACCTGGCGCGCCGCTTCTATGACGCCGGAGCGCGCCAGGTGCTGAACGGCCTGGGCCGCTGGCTGACCGAGGCCGAGGAGGCGGGCCTTCTGCGCATCCCCGATGCCGAACGCGCGGCCCACCAGTTCGTGGAACTGGCCACGGCGGGGGTCTGGCGACAATATCTGTTCGGCCTGCGCAGCGATCCTCCCCGTCAAGGGGAAATCGACGCGCTTGCGGCGGATGCCGTGCGGATCTTCATGGCGGCCCACCGTTCCCCGCCCGCGGGTTAGGGGGCGTCATCGCCCCGCCTGGGCGGTATCCACGTGGACGACCACCGACATGCCGGGGCGCAGGTATTCGGCCATCTGCTGGCCGGGGTCGATGGCGATGCGCACCGGCAGGCGCTGCGCGATCTTGGTGAAGTTTCCGGTCGCGTTGGTGCCCGCCAGCAGGCTGTATTCCGATGCCGTCGCGGGCGAGAAGGAATCGACCCGTCCGGTAAAGGCGCGGTCCTGCATGGCATCGACGGTAAAGCGTACCGGCTCGTCCGGGCGCAGGCCGGTCAGGTGGGTTTCCTGGAAATTGGCGATGATCCAGATTTCGGTCCCGACATGGGACACAAGCGCGGTGCCCGGCGTCACATATTGCCCGACCCGGACCGAGACCTGCCCCAGATGCCCGTCCGAGGGCGCGCGGATGACGGTGTTGTCCAGGTCGATCTGCGCCAGTTCGACGGCCGCCTGAGCGCTGGCGATGTCGGCGCGGCGCGATTGCAGGGCTACGCGGGCGGATTTCACCGCCTCGGTCTGCACGTCCAGTTGCGCCTGGGTCTGGGCGACGGCGGCCTGGGCCTGCTGCAAGGCCAGTTCAGACTGATCGGCCGAGGATTGCGAGGCCACGCCGCGCGTGCGCAGCGCCTGCGCGCGGTCCCAGCTGGTCTGCGCCGTGGCCAGGGCCGATCGGGCCGATTCCGTCGCCGCCTCGCTGGCCCGCGCCGCAGCCTGGGCCGAGGCGACGCCCTGGGTCGCCACCTGCAACGCGGCCTGGGCGGCGGCCAGTTGCGCCTGGGCCTGGGCCAGCTTCTGCCGGGCGATGCGGTCGTCGATGCGCGCGATCACCTCGCCCGCCTTCACGGGTTGGAAATCGGTGACCTCGACGGCGCTGACATAGCCGGCGACCTGCGGGGCGACCGTCGTGACCTTGCCCCGGATATAGGCGTTCTCGGTCGTCGGTTGGGACGGCTGGAACGGGGGCAGGTGCCAGGCGAACAGCAGCAGCAGGACGCCTGCCGCGCCGATGACCAGGGCGATGACGGTGGGGATCAGGTTTTCTTTTTTCATGGGTTCGGGTCCGGTTTGGGCGCCATCCGCAGGGCCAGCCGGTCGCGCAGCAGGTGCAGGACTAGGGCCGAGGCGGCCGCAAGGGCGATCAGCGCCGTCAGGGCATAGGCGTCGTTATAGGCCATCACCCAGGATTGGGCGGACGCCTCTTGCGCGACCTGCTGGACGGCCTGCGCCCGGCGCGCGGCGGCATCGGGGATCGCCGCCGTCAGCGCCGCGGCGGCGCCGGCGATGGCCTGGAGGGTGACGGGATCGCTGGCGGCAAGCTGTTCGGTCAGGGTCGCGTAATGGGCGGCCTGGCGGTGGTTGATGAAGGTCGTGAACAGCCCCGACCCCAGCACTCCGCCCAGCGACTGGGTCGAGATGAAGACGATCACGAAGGACAGCAGGTATTGCGGCCCGCGCGCCAGGGCCTGGACCAGGCCCGCCATCATCGCGGGCGGCAGGAACAGCATTCCGGCAAATCCGATCAGCGCCTGGCTAACGATCATCTGCTGGGGCCGGGTGTCGATGGTGGCCTGCGCATCCATGAACGCCCCCGCCGCGATCAGCAGCAGCGCCGTCAGGTGCAGCGCGGGCACGCGGTTGGGGCGCATCCAGGCCACGCAGGCCAGCCCGCCCAGCAGGCTGGCCGCGACGATGACCGCGAACAGCCCCGTCATCTGCGCGGGCGCCACGCCAAGCGCCTGGAACATGCGCGGCGCGCCCGCGCTTTGTTCCGACAGGATCAGCCGGAACAGGAACAGCGTCGCGGTCAGGTGCAGCATCGCCGGGCTGACCAGCCAGCGGATGTCCAGAAGCGGCGCGGCGCGGTTCAGTTCCAGCGCGACCGCCACGGCCAGCGATCCGGCCGATGCCGCCAGCAGCATCCCGATCCAGGCCGCGTCGGTCCAGGAGTGGATCGGCCCCATGACGAAGCCGATGGTCAGCCCGGCGAAGCCGAAGCCGATCAGCGCGAAGCTGACGAAATCCAGCGCCTGGATCACCTTCTGATGCGGCACCGGGCGCAGCGGCAGGCGGAACACCAGCATCAGCGACACCATCGCCATGCCAAGCGCGGTCAGATGCACCCCGGTCAGCCCGCCGTCGCCGATCAGCGCGGGCGACACCACGCGCGCCAGGGTCGGCCCCGACATCATCACGGCCATCGCGGCGGGCAGGCCCAGGCGCATCTTCCAGTGCTGGGGCAGGGGTTCCAGCATGTACAGAAAGGCCAGCGTGGACAGAGGCGCGGCCGCCGCGCCCGACAATGTCTGGACCACCACCGCCGACCGGAAATCGCTGATCCAGACCGAGGCGAAGGCCACCACCACATAGGCGATGATCCCCAGTTCGGCGAAACGGCGCAGGCCGTACTGGGTGCGGATCTTGATCAGCAGCAGGGGCAGGGATGCGCGCGGGATCATGTAGGCCGCGACCAGCCAACTGGCCTGGGTGGTGGTCGTGCCCAGGTCGCCCGCAAACTGTGGAATGTTGGCCGACACGAAGCCCTGGCCCAGCCCCTGGGACAGGGCCAGCATCACGGACGCGCCCATATAGGCCAGGGCGCGGGGCACGGGCAGCGGCGGGTGGACCACCGGCGGCGGGGGCGCGGCATCCGTCATGGGCGGTCCAGCCGGGCGATATTGGCGGCGATGCGGTCCAGGACGGATTGCGCCACGGCCAGATCCTCGGCCGGGATGCCTGCCACCAGATCGGCCCGCATCCGGCGGGTGAAATCGACGATGCCGCTGTCCTGGCCGCGCGGGGTCAGGAACAGGGCGTTCTTGCGCCCGTCGCCCTGGGCCGGGCGGCGTTCCACGAAACCGGCCCGTTCCAGGGCGTCGATCTGGCGCTTCAGCGTCGGCGCCTCGATGTCGAGGGCGGCGGCCAGTTCGGCCTGCGTGGCCCCGTCCATCCGCGACAGCGTGGTCAGCGCGCGGGCGCGCGACAGGGTCAGGCCCATGGCCTCGGCCCGCGCGTCATAGCTGCGGCGCAGCAGCCGCATCAGTTGCAGCAGGGTGTCGAAGAAATGTGAGGATTGCGGCATGGCCAGGTTCCGATTATTCGTTAGCTAGCTAATGACATGGACCGCCGCCGTCAAGGACGGGCGCCCGTTCGGCCGGGTCTTCATCAAAGATCAATCGGGCAGGGGCCGCGCAGATCTGCCGCGCGGCAAAAAACGCCCGGCGCCGCGAACAATGCGGCCCGCCGCGCGTTACCTCGCCATAGTCACGAATTTCCAAGCGAGCGAGCATCATGTCAGCCAAGGACTATACCACCGAGACCGGCAGCGGCGGAGAGCTTCACCAGAAGGCTGGGGGCGACGTGCCGCCGCTGACCACGCAGGTCGGCACGCCGGTTTCCGACGACCAGAACAGCCTGCGGGTGGGGCGTCGCGGCCCGACCCTGATCGAGGACCAGGCCTTCCGCGAAAAGATTTTCCATTTCGATCATGAACGAATCCCGGAACGGGTCGTCCATGCTAGGGGCTATGGCGCGCACGGCTATTTCGAGACCTATGAAAGCCTGTCCGACATCACGGCGGCCGACATCTTCCAGCGCGCCGGGGAAAGGACCGAGGTGTTCGTGCGGTTTTCCACCGTGGCGGGAAACAAGGGGTCGATGGATCTGGCGCGCGACGTGCGCGGCTTCGCGGTCAAGTTCTATACCAAGGAAGGCAACTGGGATCTGGTCGGCAACAACATCCCGGTGTTCTTCATCCAGGACGCGATCAAGTTTCCCGATCTGGTCCACGCCGCCAAGCAGGAACCCGACAGCGATTTCCCGCAGGCCCAGACGGCGCATGACAACTTCTGGGACTTCATCTCGCTGATGCCGGAATCCATGCACATGATCATGTGGATCATGTCCGACCGGGCGATCCCCCGGTCGTTCCGCTTCATGCAGGGCTTCGGCGTCCATTCCTTCCGCTTCGTGAACGCGGCGGGCGAGGCGCGGTTCGTCAAGTTCCACTGGAAGCCCAAGCAGGGCTTGCAATCCGTGCTGTGGGACGAGGCGCTGCGCATCAACGGCGCCGATCCCGATTTCCACCGCCGCGACCTGTGGACCGCCATCCAGTCTGGCGATTATCCCGAATGGGAACTGGGCGTGCAGGTCTTCGACGACGCCTTTGCCGACCAGTTCGATTTCGACGTCTTGGACGCCACCAAGATCATCCCCGAGGAGATCCTGCCGGTCCGCCCTATCGGCCGGATGGTCCTGAACCGGATGCCCGACAACTTCTTCGCCGAGACGGAGCAGGTCGCCTTCCAGACCGGCAACATCGTCCCCGGAATCGATTTTTCCGAAGATCCGCTGCTGCAAGGGCGGAACTTCAGTTATCTGGACACGCAGTTGAAGCGGCTGGGCAGCCCCAATTTCAACCATATCCCGATCAACGCGCCGCGCTGTCCGTTCCACCACTTCCAGCAGGATGGCCACATGGCCATGCACAATCCGCGCGGGCGCGCGAATTACGAACCGAACAGTTGGGGCGGCGACCAAGGCGGCCCGCGCGAGGTCGCGCAGGGTGGCATCCGCGCGGTGCCGGTTGCCTATAGCGGTGAAAAGGCGCGGATCCGGTCGGAAACCTTCGCCGACCATTACTCGCAGGCCCGGCAGTTCTATATCAGCCAGACCCCGGTCGAGCAGAAGCACATGGCCGACGCGCTGACCTTCGAATTGTCGAAGGTCAAGACCAAGCCGATCCGGCTGCGGATGCTGGCCCATCTGCTGAACATCCATGAGGATCTGGCCCAGGCGGTGGCGGCGGGCCTTGGCGTCAAGGACATGCCCGCGCCCGCCCAGCCCGCCGTTCCGCCCCGCACCGACCTGCCGGAAAGCCCGGCCCTGTCGATCCTGAAGAACGGTCCCGACAGTTTCGCGGGCCGCAAGATCGGCATGTTGCTGACCGACGGATCGGACGTGGCCCAGGTCAAGGCCATCGTCGATGCCGCTCAGGCCGAAGGCGCGATGGTGCAGTTCATCGGCCCGATCGCGGGCAGCGTGGTTCTGTCGGACGGCACCGAACTGGACCTGGACGAGATGGTCGAGGGTGCGCCTTCGGCGGTCTTCGACGCCGTGGCGATCCTGCCGTCCGACGATCAGGCCGAGATGCTGGCCAGGATGGCCGCCGCCCGCGATTTCGCCGCCACCACCTGGGCGCATTACAAGTTCGCGGCCTTCAACGACGCGGCGCGCGTGCTGTTCGCCAAGGCCGGGCTGCCGCAGGAACTGGACGAAGGCTTCATCCCGGCCTCGGACGCCAAGGGCTTCATCGCCGCCTGCCGCGACCTGCGCTTCTGGGGACGCAAGAACGCAGCCTGACCGGCCACTCTACGAACGGCTGCGGCGGGCGGGCATGGTCAGCCCGCCGCATTCCGGCGGCCCTTGCCATTCGTCTGGATTGTCCCGATAGTGAATCATGACAATCTGGCGCCCCGACCCCCTGGCCTTGTATCGCCCCGCCTATCTGTCCCTGGCCGAGCAATATGCCCGCGCCATCCGGGACGGGCAGCTTCCCGCAGGATCGCGCCTGCCGCCGCAGCGCAAGCTGGCCGACGATCTGGGGCTGTCGGTGCAGACCGTCTCGCGTGCGTATGAGGATCTGATCCGGCGCGGGCTGGTGGTGGGCGAGGTGGGGCGCGGATCCTTCGTCCTGCCCGCCGGATCCGAGAATTCGCCCCCGTATCTGGCCGAACGGCCGGGCGGGCTGGTCGATCTGTCGATCTTGAAGCCGGTGACCGGGCGGATGCATGTCGACATCTTCCGCGAAGGTCTGCACTGGGTGGCCGAGAACCTGACCGCGCCCGCCGCCCTGTCGTTCCGGCCGAATTCAGTCCTGCCGCAGCATCGCCGGGTGGCGGCTGACTGGCTGCGGCGCGGCGGCCTGGACGTGGCGCCCGACTGCATCACCCTGACCGACGGCGCGACCTCGGCCATCACCACCGCGGTGATGAGCGCGGTTCCCCCCGGCGGCACGCTGGCGGCGGCGGCGCTGACCCATCATCTGCTGATGCCGCTGTGCAAATACCTGGGCCTGCATCTGGAAGGCCTGCCGGTGGACCATGACGGCATCGTCCCCGAGGCCCTGGACCATCTGGCCCGCAAGGGCAGCCTGCGCGCCCTGTATATGCAGCCTTCCGCGATCAATCCGATGGCGATCATGACCAGCCTCGACCGCCGCGCCGAACTGGTTCAGATCGCCCGCCGCCACGACCTGCTGATCATCGAAAACGACATGCTGAACACGCTGATCCAGGATCGCCCGCCGCCCATGGCGGTGCTGGCGCCGGAACGTGTGCTGCATATCCAGGGCTTCACCAAGACCACCCTGCCGGGCTTGCGCATCGGCTGGCTGGTGTCGCCGTCGCGCCTGGCCCCGATCGCCGCGAACCGGCATCTGGTCACGAACTGGATGGCGACGCCCGCGATGGTCGAACTGCTCAGCCATTGGATCAGCGACGGCACGGTGGACCGGCTGATGTCCTGGCAACGGGACGCGCTGCGCGAACGCCACGCCATCGCGAGAGAGGTTCTGGGATCCGCGCCCTTTCACGCCCATCCGCAAAGCCTGCATGTCTGGCTGGAACTGCCCCCCGGCCGCGACGAGGAGGAATTCGTGGCCCAGGCAAGGCAGCGGGGTGTGGCGGTCGCCTCGGGACGGGCATTCCGGCTGGACGAACGCGGGCGGCGGGACGCGGTGCGAATCGCCCTGGGTTCCACCGGAGCCGAGGATCTGCGGCGCGGATTGCGGCTGGTCGTGGAAACCCTGGGCAGCAATGCCGAGCCGGTTCTGACGCTGGTTTAGGCAAAGCGCCCCGAATAATTGTCATGATATTATTTTGTGATTGACCTGATATAATCCCGCTGCAAAGTTCCGCTGTGACAGCACGGGGAACGCATGGACCAACCGATCATCCGAATCCAGAACCTGCAAAAGTCCTTCGGTACGCTGAAGGTCATCGACGGGCTGAACTTCGACGTGATGAAGGGCGAGAAGCTGGCCCTGATCGGCCCGTCGGGATCGGGCAAGACCACCATCCTGCGCATCCTGATGACGCTGGAGGATATTTCCGGCGGCCGGATCGAAATCAACGGAGAGCCGCTGTATCACATGACCAAAGGCGGCGCCGAGGTGCCTGCGGACGAGGCGCATCTGCACAAGATGCGCCGCCATGTCGGGATGGTGTTCCAGCACTTCAACCTGTTTCCGCACAAGACCGTCTTGCAGAACATCACCCTTGCCCCGGTCCTGACCCAGGGCGTCGGCCGCGCGGCGGCCGAGTCCCGTGCCCGCGAATTGCTGGACATGGTGGGTCTGGCCGACAAGGCCGCCTATATGCCCAGCCAGCTTTCCGGGGGCCAGAAGCAGCGCGTGGCCATCGCCCGCGCCCTTGCCTTGCAGCCGCAGATCATGCTGTTCGACGAAGTGACGTCGGCCCTGGACCCCGAACTGGTCGAGGAGGTGCTGGAGGTGATGCAGCGTCTTGCGCGGGAAACCGACATGACCATGCTGCTGGTCACGCACGAGATGGGCTTTGCCCATGACTTCGCCGACCGGGTTCTGTTCTTCGACAAGGGCCGGATCGTCGAACAAGGCCCGCCCGACCAGATCTTCACCGCGCCGCAAGAGGACCGGACGAAGTCCTTCCTGCGCAAGATCATCGCCGCCGGACAGCGCGTGTGATGGACACCCAACAGGAGAAAGCCATGAAAACCACCCTGATCGCCGCCCTGCTGCTGGCGGCCCCGCTGCCCGCGCTGGCGGACAAGCTGGACGACCTGAAGGAAGCGGGCACCGCCCGCATCGCCATCGGCAACGAGCCGCCCTTCACCGCCATCGGCGCCGACGGCAAGGTTTCGGGCGCCGCGCCCGACGTGGCCCGCGCGGTCTTCGCGGCGTTGGGCGTGGCCGATCTGGAAGCCTCGATCCTGGATTACGGCGCCATGATCCCCAGCCTTCAGGCGGGCCGTGTCGATGCGATCACGGCGGGTCTGTTCATGAAGCCCGAACGCTGCGACGCGGTGGCCTATTCCGAACCGATCCTCTGCGATGCCGAGGCGCTGCTGCTGCCCAAGGGCAACCCCAAGGGCTTCAAGTCCTATGCCGATTTCGCCAACGATCCCGAAGCCCGTCTGGGCGCGCCCGGCGGCGGAACCGAGGAGAAGCTGGCCCTGGACGCGGGCGTGCCGCGCGACCGGCTGGTCGTGGTGCCCGATGCGCAATCGGGGCTGAAGATGGTGCAGGACGGCCGCATCGACGCCTATTCGCTGCCGGTTCTGTCGCTGAATGACCTGCTGGCGAAATCCGGCGACGCCAGCCTGGAGGTCGTGGCCCCGGTCCAGGGGGCGCCGGTCTATTGCGACGGCGCGGCCTTTAACAAGCGCGACACCGCGCTGCGCGACGCCTTCGACGTGGAACTGGCCAAGCTGAAGGAATCGGGCGAATTCGCCAGGATCATCGAACCCTACGGTTTCTCGGCCGAGGCGGCGATCTCGACCAACCGCGAGGCGCTTTGCGCGCAGCAGTGACGTGACGGGGGCGGGGCGCGGCCCCGCCCGATCATCCGACAGCAGAAAGGCAGGCATCAGCGCATGGGCGACTGGTCTGGATATCTGACGCTTATCCTTCAGGGGGCATGGGTCACCGTCAAGCTGACGCTGATGGGATCCGCGCTGGCGCTGGTGGTGGCCTTCATCGCCGGGCTGGGCCGCATCTCGGGCCACGCCGCCCTGCGCTGGCTGGCGACCGGATATATCGAATTCTTCCGGGGCACCTCGATCTTCGTGCAGCTGTTCTGGATCTATTTCGTGCTGCCGATGACCGGGCTGTGGGCGCCGACGCCGATGCAGGCGGGCGTCCTGGCGCTGGGCCTGAACGTGGGCGCCTATGGGGCCGAGGTGGTGCGCGGCGCCATCCTGGCCGTGCCGCGCGACCAGTACGAGGCCTGCACCGCCGTCAACCTGACCCGCTTCCAGCGGATGCGCCACATCATCCTGCCCCAGGCGCTGCCGCTGATGCTGCCGACCTTCGGCAACAACGCCATCGAACTGCTGAAGGCCACGTCGGTCGTGTCGTTGATCTCGTTGGCCGACATGACCTTCCAGGCGCAGGTGGTGCGGTCCCAGACCGGCAACACGCTGCTGCCCTTCGTCACGATCCTGCTGCTGTATTTCGCGATGTCCTCGGTGATTTCCTTCGCCATCCGCCGGTACGAGCGGCGCGTGACGCGCGGCCTGGACGGGGTGCGCTGATGGAATGGGATTGGGAATTCGCCGCCTCGATCATGCCGCAACTGCTGGCGGGGTTCAGGATCACGCTGATCGCCACCGCGCTTGGCGCCGTGGTCGCCGCCGTGCTGGGGCTGGTCTTTGCCATCCTGCGCCGGTCGCGGAATCGGATCCTGTCGCGCGGCACGGGCTTCGTGGTGGAATTCATCCGCGGCACGCCGCTGCTGGTGCAGCTTTACTTCATCTTCTACGTCCTGCCCGATCTGGGCATCCGCCTGCCCGCGCTGACGGCGGGGGTGATCGGCATGGGCCTGCATTACGCGACCTATGCGTCCGAGGTGTATCGCGGCGGGATCGAGGCCGTGTCGCGCGGTCAGTGGGAGGCCGCGAAGGCCACCAACCTGAACGCCCGCCAGACCTGGATCCACGTCATCCTGCCGCAGGCGGTGCCGCCGATGATCCCGGCCATGGCGAATTACCTGCTGGCGATGTTCAAGGAAACGCCGCTTCTGTCGGCCATCACCGTGCTGGAACTGATGAACCAGGCCCGGTCGGTCGCCAACAGCTCCTATCGCTATGTCGAGCCGATGACCCTGGTCGGGGTGATGTTCCTGATCGTCAGCGTGATCTCGGTCATCGGGCTGCGCTGGCTGGAACGGCGCTATGGCGGGGTGGGGAAATGACCGTGGTTCTGGACGACCGTCCCCTGCCGCATCGCCTGGGCCTGGTGACGCTGGCCACCGACCACACGACCGAGGTCGACTTCGCCGCCCTGCCGCCGCATGGCATCGGCGTCTATGCCACCCGGATTCCCTTCGCCAACCCGGTCACGCCCGAAACGCTGGCCGCGATGGCGGGCGACGTGACGCGGGCGGCGGCGCTGATCCTGCCGGATCAGGAACTGGACGCGGTGGTCTACAGCTGCACCTCGGCATCGGTGGTCATCGGCGACGACAAGGTGCGCGCTGCGATCGCGGCGGGCAAGCCGGGGGCGGCGGCGATCACACCGATCTCGGCCGGGTTCGCGGCGCTGCGGGCGCTTGGCGCGGACCGGATCACGCTGCTGACCCCCTATGACGCCCAGACGACCCGGCCGATGGCCGAGTGTTTCGAGGCGGGCGGCTTTGCGCTGCAAGCGGTGTCCTGCCTGGGCCTGACCGACGACCGCGACATGGCCCGCATCAGCCACGCCAGCATCGTCGAGGCCGCGCGGGCGGCCGTTGCCCCCGGCAGCCAGGCGCTGTTCGTGGCCTGCACCGCCGTCCGCGCCGCCGGGATCATCGACCGGATCGAAAACGCCGTGGGCATCCCCGTCGTCTCGGCCAATTCCGCGACGCTGTGGACCGCCGCGCGCGCCTGCGGCGTTGTGGGCGCCCTTGCCCCCGGCCAGTTGATGAGGCTGCCATGACGCTGGACGACATCCGGGCCGCCGCCGCCCGCCTTCGGGGCCATGTCGCGGAAACGCCATTGGTGCCCGACGAGGCGCTGTCGGCGCGGCTGGGCCATCCGGTCCTGATGAAATGCGAATACCGCCAGCCGACCGGCGCCTTCAAGCTGCGCGGCGCGACCAACGCGATCCTGTCGCTGCCCGCCGGGGTGCGGGGGGTGGTCACGGCCTCGACCGGGAACCATGGCCGGGCGCTGGCCCATGCGGCCCGCGCGCTTGGCGTGCCTGCCACGGTCTGCCTGTCGCGGCTGGTGCCCGCGAACCAGGTCCAGGCGATCCGCCACCTGGGCGGCCTGGTGCGGATCGTCGGCGACAGCCAGGACCAGGCCATGGCCGAGGTCGCGCGCCTGGTGGCCCAGGACGGCCTGACCCAGATCCCGCCCTTCGACCACCCCGATGTGGTCGCGGGCCAGGGCACCATCGGGTTGGAGATCGGGATGCCCGAGGCCGTGCTGGTGCCGCTGTCCGGCGGCGGGCTGGCGGCGGGGATCGCGGTGGCGATCAAGGCGGTCTCGCCCGCGACCCGCGTGATCGGCCTGACGATGGAGAACGGCGCGGCCATGGCCGCCAGCCTGCGCGCGGGCCGCCCCGTCGAGGTGGCCGAGGTCGCGACCCTGGCCGATAGCCTGGGCGGCGGCATCGGGCTGGACAACCGCGTCACCTTCCCCCTGTGCCGCGATCTTCTGGACGATGCGATCCTGCTGACCGAGGCGGAAATCGCCGCCGCCATCCGCCATCTGGGCCGCGCCGGCCATGTGGTCGAGGGCGCGGCGGCGGTCGGCCATGCCGCGCTGCTGGCCGGGAAATTCGTGCCTCGGGGTCCGACCGTCACCATCCTGTCCGGCGGCAATATCGACCCCGCCCAGCACGCCCGCCTGATGCAGGAGGACGCCGCATGAGACCGCCCGTGAAGATCCTGACGGAATCCGACCTGCGCGCCCTGATGCCCCTGGATACCGGGGCCGTGGCCTGCATCCGCGACGCCTTCCTGGCGCTGGCGACGAAACCCGTCGCCATGCCGCCGATCCTGCGGCTGGACATCCCCGAACACCGGGGCGAGGTCGATGTGAAGACCGCCTATGTCCCCGGTCTGTCGCATGTCGCGATCAAGATCTCGCCCGGCTTCTTCGGCAATCCGGTGCTTGGCCTGCCGTCCACCAACGGCATGATGGTGGTGCTGTCGGCCAAGACCGGCCTGGTCGAGGCGCTGCTGCTGGACAACGGCTGGCTGACGGATGTGCGCACCGCCGCCGCGGGGGCGGTCGCCGCCGATGCGCTGGCGCGGGCCGATGCGGCCACCGCCGCGATCCTGGGCGCCGGGATGCAGGCGCGGATGCAGTTGCAGGCGCTGACGCTGGTTCGCCCGCTGACCCGCGCCACCGTCTGGGCGCGCGATCCGGCAAAGGCGCGGGCCTTCGCCCAGGACATGACCGCCGCGCTGTCGATCCCCGTGACCGCCGCCGTCTCGGTCGAGGATGCCGTGCGCGATGCCGGGATCGTCGTGACCACCACGCCCGCGGAAAGCCCGATCCTGCACCGGGTCGCGCCGGGCACCCATGTCACCGCCATGGGGTCGGACGCGCCGCACAAGAACGAGATCGCCCCGGACCTGATGCGGGCCGCGCATTACGTCGCCGACCGCCTGTCCCAGACCCGCACGCTGGGCGAATTGCGCCATGCCGGACTGGACGGCGATTTGCCCGAACTGGGACAGATCCTGGCCGGATCGGCCCCCGGCAGGACCAGCCCGGATCAGATCACCCTGGCCGACCTGACCGGCACCGGCATCCAGGACACCGCCATCGCCACCCTTGCCCTGGCCCGCGCGGCCCAGGCGGGGGCAGGCCACGACTTCACCCTCTGAAAGCAACCCCCATGACAGATGTCGCATTGAAATTCACCCGCGAGGAATACGCGCAACGCCTCGTCAAGACCCGCCGGGCGATGGAGGCCGGTGGCGTCGACCTGCTGATCGTCACCGATCCGTCCAACATGAACTGGCTGACCGGCTATGACGGCTGGTCCTTCTATGTCCATCAATGCGTGGTCGTGCCCCCGGACGGAGAGCCGATCTTCTTCGGGCGCGGCATGGATGCCGTGGGGGCGCGCTTCACCGCCTATCTGAACGACGCCAACATCATCGGCTATCCCGACGATTATGTGCAGAACACCCAGAAGCATCCCATGGACCTGCTGTCGCAGATCCTGACGGACAAGGGCTGGGGCGCGAAACGCATCGGCGTCGAGATGGACAATTACTGGTTCACCGCCGCCGCCTTCGCCGCCCTGCAAAAGCACCTGCCCAACGCGACGTTCAGCGACACGACCGGGCTGGTGAACTGGCAGCGCGCGGTGAAATCCCCGACCGAGCTGGACTATATGCGCAAGGCCGGTGCCATCGTGACGAAGATGCACGAACGCATCTTCGAGAAGATCGAGCCGGGGATGCGCAAATGCGACCTGGTGGCCGAGATCTATGACGCGGGCATCCGCGGCACCGAGGGCTTCGGCGGGGATTACCCGGCCATCGTGCCGCTGCTGCCCTCGGGGCGCGAGGCCGCGGCGTCGCACCTGACCTGGGACGACCGGCCGATGCGCGCGGGCGAGGGGACGTTCTTCGAGATCGCGGGCTGCTATAACCGCTATCACGCGCCGCTGTCGCGGACGGTGTTCCTGGGCAAGCCCACCCAGGTGTTTCTTGACGGCGAAAAGGCCGTGCTGGAAGGCATGGAGGCCGGGCTGGAGGCCGCGCGTCCCGGCAATACCTGCGAACAGTTCGCGGGCGCCTTCTTCGCGGTGCTGAAGAAATACGGCATCGTCAAGGACGGCCGCACCGGATACGGCATCGGCGTCAGCTATCCCCCCGACTGGGGCGAACGCACCATGTCGCTGCGTCCGGGCGACACCACCGTGCTGCAACCCGGCATGACGTTCCACTTCATGACCGGCCTCTGGTCCGAGGACATGGGGCTGGAGATCACCGAAAGCATCGCCATCACCGAGGGCGCGCCGGAACTGCTGGCCTCGGTCCCGCGCAAGCTGTTCGTGAAGGACTAGGCCATGCTGCCCCTTCAGATGCAACTGACGCCGTCGCCCATCACGGCGACGGTCGATTTCGCGGAACCGGGCGTCCGCCACGGCTTCCTGCGCCTGCCCTATTCGCGCGACGACGCGGCCTGGGGGTCGATCATGACCCCCATCACCGTGGTCGTGGGCGGCGAAGGGCCGACCGTGCTGCTGACCGGCGCCAATCACGGCGACGAATACGAAGGTCCGATCGCGCTGTTCGACCTGGCCTCGACCGTCCGGGCCGATCAGGTGACAGGCCGGATCATCATCGTGCCGGCAATGAACTATCCGGCCTTCGGGGCGGGGACGCGCACCTCTCCCATCGACCGGGGAAACCTGAACCGCAGCTTTCCGGGCCGCCCGGACGGCACGGTGACGCAGAAGATCGCGGACTATTTCCAGCGGGTTCTGCTGCCCATGGCCGATGTGGTGGTGGATTTCCATTCCGGCGGCAAGACGCTGGATTTCCTGCCCTATTGCGCCGCCCACATCCTGCCCGACAAGCGGCAGGAGGGGCAGAGCTTCGATCTGGTGCGGGCCTTCGGGGCGCCCTGGTCGGTCAAGATGCTGGAGATCGATGCGGTCGGCATGTACGACACCGCCGCCGAGGAGATGGGCAAGGTCTTCGTCACCACCGAACTGGGCGGCGGCGGCACCGCGACCGCGCGCACGGCGGGCATCGCCAAGCGCGGGCTGAAGAACCTGCTGATCGCGGCGGGCGTCCTGCGCGGCGAGGTTCAGGCCCAGCCGACGCAATGGCTGGACATGCCCGACGCCGATTGCTTCACCTTCGCGGAAGACGGCGGGCTGATCGAATTCCTGGTGGATCTGGGCGATGCCGTCGCGCAGGACCAGCCGGTCGCCCGCATCTTTCCCGTGACCCGCACCGGGCTGCCGCCCGTGACCGTCACCGCCGCGCGCGCCGGGCTGATGATGGCGCGGCATTTCCCCGGCATCGTGAAACCCGGCGATTGTGTCGCCGTCATCGGCGTAGAGGTGGACGAATGATTGCCGACAAGACCCTGATGCGCCCCGACGCCTTCGTGAACGGCGCCTGGATCGGCGGCGACCGTTTCGCCGTCACCGATCCGGCCACCGGCGGGACCGTCGCGCAGGTCGCGAAACTGGATGCGGCGGGCGCCCGCGCCGCCGTGGATGCCGCCGACGCGGCCTTCCCGGCCTGGGCCGCCGCGCTGCCGCAGGAACGCGCGGCGATCCTGTTCCGCTGGTTCCAGCTGATCCGCGACAACCGCGAGGATCTGGCCCGGATCATGACCGCCGAACAGGGCAAGCCGCTGTCGGAATCGCGGGGCGAGATCGACTATGCCGCCAGCTTCGTCGAATTCTATGCCGAGGAAGCCAAGCGCCCCAATATCGAAAGCGTGACCTCGCACCTGTCCACGGCCGAGATGGAGCTGTGGCGGGAACCCGTGGGGGTCGCGGCCTTGGTGACGCCCTGGAATTTCCCCTGCGCGATGATCACCCGCAAGGCGGCTGCGGCCCTGGCTGCCGGCTGCACGGTGGTGATCCATCCCTCTGCCGAAACGCCGCTGTCGGCGACCGCGCTTGCCGAACTGGCGGATCGCGCCGGTTTCCCTGCCGGGGTGTTCAACGTGGTGACGGGCGAGGCGCCGGAAATCGTCGGGGAATGGTGCGCCGATCCGCGGGTGCGGGCGCTGTCCTTCACCGGATCCACCGAAATCGGCAGGCTGCTGTATCGCCAATCTTCGGACACGGTAAAGCGGCTGGTGCTGGAGCTGGGCGGCCATGCGCCTTTCATCGCCTTCGCCGATTGCGATCTGGACCTGGCGGTGGAAGAGGCGATCAAGGCCAAGTTCGCGACCTCGGGCCAGGATTGCCTGGGTGCCAACCGCTTCCTGGTCGAACGCCCGATCTATGACGAGTTCTGCCGCCGTTTCGCGGACGCCGCCGCCGCGCTGACGCTTGGCCCCGGCGAACAGGACCGCGACCTTGGCCCGCTGATGAACGAAGGCGCGGTCCGCAAGCAGGAAGAACATGTGGCCGACGCCCTGTCGCGCGGCGCCCGGCTGCTGACCGGCGGCGGGCGCGACCCGCAAGGTCCGCTGTTCTATCAGCCGACGGTGCTGGCCGATGTCCCCGTCGATGCGCTGATCTTCCGCCAGGAAACCTTCGGCCCAGTCGCCGCCATCGCCCCCTTCGAGACCGAGGACCAGGCGGTGCGGATCGCCAACGACACCGAATACGGCCTTGTCGCCTATGTCCATTCCCGCGACCCGCGCCGCATCTATCGCCTGTCGCGCGCGCTGCAATTCGGCATGGTCGCGGTCAACCGCACCAAGGTCACCGGCGCGCCGATCCCCTTTGGCGGCATGAAGCAGTCCGGCCTCGGCCGCGAGGGCAGCCGCCACGGTTTGGAGGCCTTCACCGAAATCAAATACGTCTGCCGCGACTGGGCAGAGCACAGGAGGGCATGAGAATGCTGACGAATGACGAACTGGCGAAATGGGACCGCGAGAGCTTTTTCCATCCCTCGACCAACCTGGGCCAATTCGCCCGCGGCGAAGGCGCGCAGCGCATCGTCAAGGGGGCCGAGGGCGTCCATATCATCGACCGCGACGGCAACCGCCTGCTGGACGGGTTCGCGGGGCTTTACTGCGTGAACGTGGGCTATGGCCGGACGGAAATCGCCGACGCCATCGCCGCGCAGGCGCGCGAGCTGGCCTATTACCACGCCTATGCGGGGCACGGATCCGAAGCCGCGATCACGCTGGCGAAGATGGTCATGGACCGCGCCCCCGACGGCATGGCGCGGGTCTATTTCGGGCTTGGCGGGTCGGACGCCAATGAAACCAACATCAAGCTGGTCTGGTATTACAACAACATCCGCGGCCTGCCGCAGAAGAAGAAGATCATCAGCCGCTGGCGGGGCTATCACGGGTCGGGCCTGATGACCGGCAGCCTGACCGGGCTCGAGCTGTTCCACAAGAAGTTCGACCTGCCCCTGGCGCAGGTGATCCACACCGAGGCGCCCTATTACTTCCGCCGTCCCGATCCCTCACAAAGCGAAAGCAGCTTCGTGGGCTATTGCGTCGACAAGCTGGAGGCGCTGATCAAGGCGGAAGGCCCCGACACCATCGCCGCCTTCATCGGCGAGCCGGTGCTGGGCACCGGCGGCATCGTGCCCCCGCCCCAAGGCTATTGGCCCGCGATCCAGGCGGTGCTGGACAAGTACGACATCCTGCTGATCGCCGACGAGGTGGTGACGGGCTTCGGCCGCCTGGGGTCGCTGTTCGGGTCCGATCATTACGGCATGAAGCCCGACATCATCACCTGCGCCAAGGGGCTGACCAGTGCCTATGCCCCCCTGTCCGGGTCGATCGTCGGTCAGCGGGTCTGGGACGTGCTGATGCAGGGCACCGACGAGAACGGCGTCTTCGGCCATGGCTGGACCTATTCCGCCCATCCGATCGGCGCGGCGGCGGGGATTGCCAACCTGAAGCTGATCGACGAACTGGGGCTGGTGCGCAACGCGGGCGAGACCGGCGCCTATCTGAACGCGCAGATGCGGGCCGCGCTTGGCGATCATCCCCATGTCGGCGAGATCCGGGGCGAGGGGATGCTCTGCGCCGTGGAACTGGTCCGCGACCGGGATTCGCGGACGTTCTTCGACGCGTCCGAAGGCGTGGGGGCCAGGATCGTGGCGGCGATGCTGAAGCGCGGCGTGATCGCGCGGGCCATGCCGCAAGGCGACATCCTTGGCTTTGCGCCGCCGCTGTGCCTGACCCGCGCCGAGGCCGACACCATCGTCGCCGCCGCCGCTGAATCCGTGCGCGAGGTGCTGGGCTGAGCCGCCGGGGGACTTCGCGTCCCCCGGACCCCCTGCGGGATATTTGGACAAAGGAGAATGAGGCCGGCCGGGCTTGACAAGAGAGGTCCCGCCGCCGCTTCAATTCCGGGGCATGGGTCAGGACAGCCGCCGATGACGCGCCAACTTCTCGGAACCGTTTTTCGCAGCCTTGGGGGCAGGGGGCTTGCCCGATGATCGTCCGCCCCCGGCCCGGCCTGCTGACGCTGTTCTTCGTCCTGAAGGGGTCGATCATCCTGCGCACCTGGCCGCAGCTTGCCGCCGTGGGCCTGTTGTCGCTGGTCGTCGTGGCCGCCCACCGTCATGCGCCGCAGGTGGTGCCGGGAATCAATCCGGCACCGCTGACCCTGATCGGCATCGCGCTGTCGATCTTTCTCAGCTTCCGCAACAATGCCTGCTATGACCGCTGGTGGGAGGCCCGAAAGCTGTGGGGCGGGATCATCCACTCGGCCCGCGACGTCGCCCGGCAGACGGTGGTCCTGGATGACGGCCCGGACGGCCCGTCGCCCGAACGGCGCGAAATCCTGACGGCCATCATCGCCTTTGCCCATGCGGCGGTCGCGCAATTGCGGCACAGGACCAGCCTTCAGGCGGCGGGCGCGCCTGCCGTCTCGGCCCGGCCGGCGGACCGGATCCTGCATGAGGTCGCCGGGCTGGTCGGCCGGCTGCTGCGCCAGGGCCGTCTTGCCCCGGTCGAGGCGCTTGCCCTGAACGACAGCCTGGGGCGGCTGACGCAGGCCCTGGTGGGTTGCGAGCGTCTGGCCAACACGCCCTTGCCCTTTGCCTATACGCTGCTTCTGCACCGCACGGCCTATCTGTTCTGCTTCCTGCTGCCCTTCGGCCTTGCCGACATGCTGGGCTGGTCCACGCCCCTGGCCGCCATGCTGGTCGCCTATACCTTCTTCGGCCTCGACGCCCTGGGCGAGGAACTGGAGGAGCCGTTCGGCCTGATGCCGAACAACCTGCCGATCGCCGCCTATGCGACGGTGATCGAGATCCACCTGCGATCCGCCCTGGGCGAGACGGACCTGCCCGCCATGCCGGTCCCGCAGGATTACGTGCTGACCTGATGCAAGCATCGGCCGCCGCACGAAACCCTTTGGCGGGGTTCGGTATTATCCTTGGACAGCCTGCGGCCCCAGCCCGACGGAAAGCGAGGATCCATGAGTCAACCCTATTGCGGACCGGGCGCAGCCCCTGGCGGGTTATGGACCGCCTGGAATCTCGATCCGCCGCTGCTGGCCGGGCTGGCGCTGCTGTCGCTGGCCTTGTGGTGGCGTCAGGCGGGCAGGGCGGGCGGAGTCGCGGTCCTGGCGCTTGTTCTGGCCTTCGTGTCGCCCCTTTGCGCGCTGACCGTTTCGCTGTTTTCGGCCCGCGCGCTGCATCACCTGGTCCTTGCCGGGGTGGCCGCGCCCGCCCTGGCGCTGGCCTGGCCGCTGGCCGCGCGCTGGCCTGCGCAAATCGGGGCGGCGGGGATGGCCCTGGCGATGGCGGCCTGGCACCTGCCTGCGGTCTATGACGCGATCTGGCGATCCGATGCGGTCTATTGGCTGATGCAGGCGGCGCTGCTGCTGCCCGCGTGGGCCTTCTGGTCGGCGGTGTTGGCCGGGCCGCGCCATGCGGTCCTGGGCCACAGCTTCCTGACCATGGGGCTGGCGGGGGTGATGGGCTTTCTGGGTGCGGTGCTGACCTTCGCGCCCGCCGTCCTCTATGTCCAGCATGTCGACGGCGCGGCGCTGTGGGGCATGACCGCGCTGGACGATCAGCGGCTGG
This sequence comes from Paracoccus sp. 22332, assembly GCF_052045125.1. Classification (NCBI taxonomy): domain Bacteria; kingdom Pseudomonadati; phylum Pseudomonadota; class Alphaproteobacteria; order Rhodobacterales; family Paracoccaceae; genus Paracoccus; species Paracoccus sp. 22332. The sequence continues at coordinate 135,110 of NZ_JBQEOI010000008.1, read as the reverse complement.
CCGGGCTGATCCTGTGGGTGCCGGGCTTCCTGCCGATGGCGGCCTTTGCGGGCTGGATGCTGCGCCGAGGCTGGCAGCGGGGCTTCGCGGCATGATCGCGGCGCTGAAGGCCATCCATATCGCCGCGATGCTGTGCTGGTGCGCCGGGCTGATCGCCCTGCCGCTGTTGCTGATCGCCTATGGCCACGCGCGGCGCCAGGTCCGCTATTCCGAATTCCGGCTGCTGACGCATTACGGCTATATCGGCTTCGCGACCCCCGCAGCGGTCATCGCCGTGGTCGCGGGAACCGCGCTGATCTTCGCGGCCGAGGTGTTCGATCTGTGGTTCGTCGCCAAGCTGGCGTTCGTCAGCCTGATGGCGCTGACCCATGCCTGGATCGGCCACCTGATCGAGCAGTCGGGCCTGCAACGCCAGGGCAGGGGCAGCGATCCGGGCCGGGGCTATGAGATGCCGTGGCCGGGCATCGCCCTGGCCATCGGCCTGCCGTCGATGGCGGCGGTTCTGTGGCTGGTGCTGGCCAAGCCGGATCTGGCCTGGGTCGCGGATCTGCTGCCGGACATCATGCAGGCGCCCCGGGATCAGCTGCCATGATCCCGTTGCGTGCCGATCTGATAGTCGAAGACCAGCTTGCCGCCATGCCAGCCGGTGACCGTCGTCAGCCCCACCCCCAGGGCCGAGATCAGGATCCCCACCGGCAGCACCGCCGCCTGCGGGTCGGGCAGGCGGAAGCCCCAATTGACACCCAGGACCGAAAGCAGCGTGCAGGCCAGGATGAAATGCGTCCAGCTGGGCGCGCGGATGCGGATGCCCGGAACGATCAGCAGCTCGACCGTACCGGCGATGCCGGCCAGCACGCCCATCACGAAGGCGATGCCTGCCGTCCAGACCGCCATGCGCGGCCAGAAGGCGTCGCCCGTCCACCAGAACATGCCGTCGGCGAACAGCGTCAGGAAGGCCAGGGCGATGGGATAGGTGATCAGCATCGCGTGGATCGGATGGCCCGCCAGGGCGATGGTGGATTCGGTATCGTCGAAGGCCGAATGCTCCTCGATCGGGTCGGAAAGGCGGCGGCGTTGGCTCCAGGTCCGTTTGGGTCGCATCGGCAGTCTCCGTCGGGGTTGCACAAGGGGAAGTTTTGGGCGGTCCTTGCGGTTCCCCTGCTGGCCGGTTGCGACGGCGGCGCAAGCGCGCTGTCCCCGGCCGGACCCGCCGCCCAGCAGATCGCCACGCTGTGGTGGGCGATGCTGGCCGGGGCGGGGCTGATCGCCCTTCTGGTGCTGGTGCTGACGGCCCTTGCGCTGTGGCGCGGCCCGCGCCCGACCGGGGAACGCGGCTGGATCGTCTGGTGGGGCCTGGGCTTCACCATGTCGGTGCTGGCGGTCCTGCTGGGCTTCGCGCTGTGGACGGGCGAGCGGATGATCGCGCGCGGCGACGGCGCCATGCAGGTCCAGGCCGAGGCCTACAACTGGGGCTGGCGCTTTACCCAGCCCGGCCCGGACGGACCCGTCGTGACCGAGGGGATCCTGTATGTCCCGGCAGGCCAGCCCTTCGACATCGTGCTGACCAGCCCCGATGTGATCCATTCCTTCTGGGTGCCCCAGCTTGGCGGCAAGATGGACGCGATCCCCGGCCATCGCAACGTCCACCGCCTGCAGGCCGACGCCCCCGGACGGCACGAGGGGCTGTGCGCCGAATTCTGCGGCCTGGGCCATGCCGCCATGCGGTTCGAGGTGGTCGTCTATGACCCCGCCGCGCCGCCTGCCTTCATCTCTGCCGAAAGGGCGCCATGACCGAGGACATTCCCGCCAATCCCGCCCGCAAGGCGCTGCGCCTGCACCGCGAGATGGACCGCATCTGGTCCGACCTGCCCGGTTGGCGGGGCAGCTTCGCCTCGGTCAACCACAGCACGATCGGGCTGCGGTTCATGGCGACTTCCTTCGTGTTCTTCGCCATCGGCGGCGTTCTGGCGATGCTGATCCGGGCGCAGCTTGCGACGCGGGACGGGGCCTTCTTGGACACGGCGCTGTATAACCAGATCTTCACGATGCACGGCAGCATCATGATGTTCCTGTTCGCCATCCCCATGCTGGAGGGGCTGGGCATGTGGCTGCTGCCCAAGATCCTGGGTGCGCGCGACCTGGCCTTTCCGCGCCTGGGGGCGCTTGGCTATTGGTGTTACCTGTTCGGCGGCACGATCATCCTGGCGTCGCTGCTGCTGGGCATGGCGCCCGATGGCGGCTGGTTCATGTATGTGCCCCTGTCCGGCAAGACCCACACCCCCGGCGTCAGCGCCGATGTCTGGCTGCTGGGCGTGACCTTCGTCGAGATCTCGGCCGTGGCGGCGGCGGTCGAGATCATCGTCACGATCCTGCGGATGCGCCGGGCGGGCATGGGCCTGACGCGGATGCCGCTGATGGGCTGGTACATGCTGGGCACCGCCGCGATGATGCTGGTGGGATTTCCGCCGCTGATCCTGGGATCGATCCTGCTGGAACTGGAACGCGCCTTCGACTGGCCGTTCTTCGACATCCTGCGCGGCGGCGATCCCCTGCTGTGGCAGCACCTGTTCTGGCTGTTCGGCCACCCCGAGGTCTATATCATCTTCCTGCCCGCCGCCGGGGTGCTGTCCACGATCATCCCGGTCTTCGCGCGGGTGCCGATTCTGGGATACGGCGCCATCGTCGCGGCGGTGCTGGGGCTGGTGTTCCTGTCCTTCGGGCTGTGGGTGCATCACATGTTCACCGTGGGCATCCCGCATATGGCGCTGGCGTTCTTTTCGGCGGCCTCGGCCCTGGTGGCGGTGCCGACCTCGGTCCAGATCTTCGCCTGGATCGGCACGATGTGGGCGGGCAGGGTAGAGTTGCGCCTGCCGATGCTGCATGTGATCGGCTTTTTCCTGACCTTCGTGATGGGCGGGCTGACCGGGGTGATGCTGGCCATGGTGCCCTTCAACTGGCAGGCCCATGATACCGCCTTCGTGACCGCGCATCTGCATTACGTCCTGGTCGGCGGCTTCGTCTTTCCGATGATGGCCGGGATCACCTACTGGATGCCGATGATCAGTGGCAGGTTCCGGGTCCGCGCCCTGGGCGAGGCCGCCTTCTGGCTGATCCTGCTAGGCTTTCACGGCACGTTCTTCCTGATGCACCTGACCGGGCTTCTGGGGATGCCGCGCCGGATCGATCGCTATCCGGGCAACCCGGAATGGGAATGGCTGAACTTGGTGTCGTCCATTGGCGGGATGGTGATGGCGGCGGGCTTCGCGCTGTTCGTGATGGATATCGGGATGCAATGGCTGTTCGGTCGGCGCAGCCACCGCAACCCATGGCGGGCCGAGACGCTGGACTGGGCGATGGCGCTGCCCGCGCCGCCCTACAACTTCGCCTCGCTGCCCGGACCGCGCCATCCCGACAGCAGCGCGATCCTGCCCCTGGCGCGGGGCGAGGGCCTGCTGCCCGGCGCCCCCCGAGACCGGCGAGAGGTTCTGGTGACGGACGCAGGCACCGGCCGCCCCGATCACGTCGCCGTGGTGCCGGGAAACACCGTGTTGCCGATCTGGACCGCCGCCGCGCTTGGCAGCTTCTTCCTGCTGATGCTGGCGGGGCTTTACTGGCTGACGCCTCTGGCCATCGCGGCGATCCTGTGGGCGGGATGGCAGTGGGGCGGCTTCATGGGCAGTCCGCGCGACGCGGCGCCGATCCCCGTCGCGCCCGGCCTGTCCCTGCCCGAGCATTGGCAGATCCGCCAGACCCTCGCCTATAGCGGGACCGTGACGCTGCTGGTGGCGGACGGGACGCTCTATGCCTCGCTGCTGTTCGGGGTAGGTTTCCTGACCGTCATCGCCCCGAACTGGCCCGCCCCGGAAAGCGGCCTGGGCCTTGGCGCGCTGCTGGCCGCCGGAGGGGCGCTGCTGTCCATCGCCGCCGCCACCTTGGCCGCCCGCCTGGCCGAGACGCGGCGCGACAGGCCGACCGGCGCCACTGCCGCCCTGACGGGAGTGCTGGCCGCGGGGCTGGCGCTGGCGCTGCTGGGCGTGCTGGCCTGGCAGTTGGACGATCCGCGCCGCCACGCCCGCGACGCCCTGCGCGGGGTTCTGCTGGGCCATGCGGTGTTCCACGGGGCTGTCGCGCTGATGCTGGGGCTGCGCAGCCTGTGCGATGCCCGGCAGGGACGGACCAGCCGGTTGCGCCGGGGCGCCGCGCCGGTCTGGCAACTGTTCCAGGCCTTCTGGCTGGCGACCGCCGCCCTGTCGCTGGGCCTTGTCATCCTGCAGGAGGTCGGCTGATGGCCTGGGTCTTGCGGATGCTGGCGGGACCGCTGCTGTGGGGCGCGCTGTTTTCTGCCGTCTATGCGCTGCACGGGCTGGGCTGTGCCTGGGACTGGCCCGCCCGCGCAACGCCCGCCGGGTCGCTGCATCCCCTGGCGATGATCCTGCTGTGGCTGGCCGGGCTGGCCCTGCACGGCGCCTTGATCCTGTGGAACAGGGCCGATGGCAGCGCGAGGCAGGCGCTGCTGGTCCGCGCGGGCAACTGGATCGGCGCGGTCGCCAGCGCCGCCACGCTGTTTCCGGTGATCGTCCTGTCGACCTGCGGCTAAAAGGCCGTTTTGCGGGTTATTGCATATCTTCGAAGAAGCGCATACATCAAGATCCGCACAGGCCCACAGACAGTCCGAGGGACAGGCAATGACCCACACGCCCGAAGTCACCGGCTTTTACGAGTCCCGCACCGGATCGGTGCAATACGTGGTGGCCGATCCGGCGGCCGGGGCCTGTGCCATCATCGATCCGGTGCTGGATTTCGACGACAAGTCGGGCGCCGTCGCGACGGCCCAGGCCGACCGGATCCTGGATTTCGTGGCGACGAAGGGCTATCGGGTGGACTGGATCCTGGACACCCATCCCCATGCCGACCATTTTTCGGCCGCCGACCACATCAGGCGGAGGACCGGCGCGCCCACCGGCATCGGCGCCCAGGTCGTGCAGGTCCAGCGGCTGTGGAAGGGCTTTTACAACTGGCCGGATTTTCCCGCCGACGGATCCCAGTGGGACAGGCTGTTCGACGATGGCGACCGCTTCGCGGTCGGGTCCATCCCGGCGCGGGTGATGTTCTCGCCCGGCCATACGCTGGCCTCGATCACCTATGTCATCGGCGACGCGGCCTTCGTGCATGACACGCTGTTCATGCCCGACAGCGGCACCGCCCGAGCCGATTTTCCGGGCGGCGACGCAGGGCAGCTATGGCGCTCGATCCAGGCGATCCTGGCCCTGCCGGACGACACGCGGATCTTCACCGGCCACGATTATGGCGAGGGCGGCCGTCCGCCCCGCTGGGAATCGACCGTGGCCGAGCAGAAGGCCGTTAACATCCACATCGCCCGATACCGGACCGAGGACGCCTTCGTCGCGGCCCGGCAGGCACGAGACCGGACACTGCCGATGCCCCGGCTGATCCTGCATTCGTTGCAGGTCAACATGAATGCGGGTCGCCTGCCCGACGCGGAATCGAACGGGCGCCGCTATCTGAAAATTCCGCTGAACCTTCTGGAGGCCCCGTGGGAATGAGCGACATGACTGCCTTCACCCCCATCCAATCGCTGCTGGGCGGGGCGCTGATCGGCCTGTCGGCGGTGCTGCTGATGGCCTTTCACGGCCGCATCGCCGGGATGACCGGCATCCTGGCCGGCCTGCTGCCGGGGCAAGAGGGGCGGGGCTGGCGGCTGGCCTTCCTGGCCGGGGCCGTCCTTGCGCCCCTGCTGGCGACGACGCTGGGCGGCATCGAGATTCCGTTTTCCAGCCAGACCCCCTTGCCCTGGATCGTCGTCAGCGGGCTGGCGGTCGGCATCGGCACGACCTTCGGCGGCGGTTGCACGTCGGGGCACGGAATCTGCGGCAATGCCCGGCTTTCGCGGCGCTCGATCCTGGCGACGCTGATCTTCATGCTGGCGGCGGGACTGACCGTCTATGCGATCCGCCACGGGATCGGGGGGGCATAGGGATGGCCGTTCCGCTTGCTTTCCTGATCGGGCTGGTCTTTGGAACCGGGATCATGGTCTCGGGCATGGCGAACCCCGCCAAGGTGTTGAATTTCTTCGACATCGCCGGAACCTGGGATCCGTCGCTGGCCTTCGTGATGGGCGGCGCGCTGACCGTGGCCCTGATCGGCTATCGCATCGTGTTGCGGCGGCCTCGGCCGGTGCTGGACACCTGCTTCCACCTGCCGACGCGGCGCGACCTCGACCCCGCGCTGATTGGCGGTTCGGCGCTGTTCGGGGTCGGCTGGGGGATCGCGGGTTTCTGCCCCGGCGGCTCGATCCCCGCGCTTGGCCTGCTGCGCCCCCAGGCGGCGGTGTTCGTCTGCGCGATGCTGGCGGGCATGGCGATCGCCCGCAGGCTGCGCGCCCGCCGCGCCGCGCCGCGACCCAGGCTGTCCTGAGTCCTGCCCCGCCTTACGCCCTCTGCCGCAGACGCTGCGCGCAGACCGGGATGCCCAAGGCCTCGCGGTATTTGGCAACGGTGCGCCGTGCCAGCGGCTTGCCCTCGCGGCACAGGGCGGCGGCCAGTTCCGCGTCGCCCAAGGGGGCGGCCGGATCATCGGCCGCGATCAACTGCCCCAGCCTGTGGCGGATCGCCGCCGCGGCGGGCTGAGCGCCGGGCCGCCTGTCCGGTCCCGCCCGGACCGGGCCGCCGTCGAACAGGCTGCACAGGGTCCGCAGCCCGTGCGGCGTGTCGACCAGCAGATCCCGCGCCACCCGCCCGACCGTGCTGCCATGCAGGCCCAGATCGGCCGCAATCCCGGCCCGGCTGAGGGTCAGCAGCGCGCCGGGACCGTGATCCAGAAAGCCGCGCTGCCGGTTCAGGACCGCCCGCGCCACCGCCAGCACCGTGCGGTTGCGGCGTTCCACGATGGACGACAGCCATTCGGCCTCGGCCCGGATCGCGCCCATCCCCTTGGCCGCGCGGGCGTCGGGGATCACGTCCAGAACCGGCAGCGTGGCGCGGTTCAGGGCCACCTGCCAGCCTTGCGCCGCGCGCGAGACGATCACGTCGGGCGCCCTGACCGGCGCGGGGGGGCCGCCGAAGGCCAGTCCGGGGCGCGGATCCATGCGCCGGATCCGCGCCAGGCAAGCCGCCACCTGGTCCGGGTCCAGCCCCGCAGCCTTTGCCACCGCGGCGGCCCCGCCCTGGGCCAGAAGGTCAAGATGGCGCAGCACCGCCGCCATCGCGGGCGAATGCTGGTCGCGGTCGATGGCCTGAAGGCGCAGGCAATCGGCCAGGCCGCTGGCGAACAGACCGGCAGGCTCGATCCCCTGTTGCAGGGCCGTCAGCATGGTTTCAGCCTGGGCAAGCGACCGCTGGGCACTGGCCGCGATGTGGGACAGCGGACGGTCCAGCCAGCCGTTGCCGTCCAGGGCTTCCACAAAGGCCAGGGCAAGCGCCTCGTCCGCCCGCGCCGCACCGATCAGCCGCAACTGCGCCGTCACATGGGCATATAGCCCGCCTTGGGAATCGGCCAGATCCTCGGTCCCCGGCGAAGCGGTCCCGGCAGGCAGGCGCAGCCGCAGAAAGGGGTTCTGCGCCGCGCGCCGTGCCAGATCGGCGGCCAGATCCTCGTTCGTCAGCCGCAAGAGCGCGATGCCCTGGATCTGGCGGAACCCCAGGCTTTGCCGCTGGCTTTGCGTCAGGCGCAAGGACATTCGGCCCGGTCCCGTCAGTGGGGCGCCGTGGGGCCGCCCATCTTGTCGCTGGCGATCCAGCGCGCGGCCAGCACCAGGGTGCCCATCGCGAAATCCTTGCCATGGACCTGAATCATCTCTTGCGAGATTTCCGCGATGCGGGCGAAGAAGGCGTCCTTGCTGGCATCCTCGGGGGTCGGTTTGGCCTGGGCGTTGGTCATGCTGTGTCCTTTCGTCATTTGAAAAGCTGCGGCGGCAGGGTGACAAGCGCCGCCTGGCCGTCCGCCGTGCCGATGCCGAGATGAAGCCCGTCGCGCGACCAGCCAAGCGCGGTCACGGCGTGGCCGTCGGGCTGGCGCAGGGCCATCTCCTCGGAACGGCCCGCGCGGGCGATCTGGACTGCGCCATCGGCGGCGCCGAAGGCGATCAGGTCGCGGGTCGGGTGGGCGGCGATCCTGTCGATCAGCACCAGCCCCGGCCGCCCGGTCCGCAGTGCGCCGGTTGCCTCGTCATCCCAGGGCGGCGTCTTCAGCGACCATCCCGCCGCGCGGAAGGCGCCCGAGGCGAACACCGCCCCGGCCGGGCCGCTGAAGGCGAGCGAGGAGGGGGCTGCGCGGAACCTGCCGATCCGGGCGATCCGCCCGTCACCCCGCCGCAGCAGCCACAGGCCGTCCCGGCCGTTCGACCCGGCCAGCCAGCCACCATCGGCCGAAAAGATCAGCGGCCCGCTGCCGCCGACCAGCGGGTGCATGGTCGGCCCGTCTTCGGGTCGGCCCAGCAGCAGGGCCTGTGGCAGCAACGCCGCCAGGGTGCCGTCATCGGCGAAGGCCAGCGCCTGGGCCGGGGCCGGCACCGGCAGGCTGGCGAGCCGGACCATGTCCTGTTCTTCATGCAGATCGACCGCCCCCTGTCGCGCCAGGGCCAGGCGGCCTGCCCGGTCCGAGGCGATGGCCAGGATCGGGCCGTCCGGCACCGGCAGGGCAATGACCTGGCCGCGCGGGGTGACGCGGTGCAGGCGGCCGTCGCGCCCGGCGGCGACCAGCCCGATCACGCCTGATGCCGCCAGCAGCGGCGCGCCCCGCGCCAGTTCCGGGGTCAGGACCGGCGGGGCGGGGGGCTTTTCGCGGGGGCGGATGGTGCTGCGGCCCGAATCCGCTTCGACCCGCATCCGCGACAGGGCCGAGTCCGGATCGTCCAGCGGCGCCAGTGCCAGCCGTCCGTCGTTCAGCGCGAAGCCCGCCAGCTTGCCCGCGCGGTCGAAGGCGATGTCGGTAATGGCCGCGCCCAGCATCCAGTTGCGCGCCAGCAGATCGAACAGCGGCGATTGCGGCGGCGGGGCCGCGACATCGGGGAAGGCGGTTTCGGTCATGCGATGATCCTCATGTCGATGCGGCCAGTTCCCGCCCAAGGGCCGAAAGGCGCTTTTCCAGGTCGATGATCTGCAAGGCGCAGGTCTCGGCGGTCTGTTTCGCGGCCTGTTCGGCGCACTGGGCCAGGGCCAGGGTTTCGGGGGCGGCATCCTCGGCCATTTGCCGGGCAAAACCGGCGGCGGCCACCTGCTGCAGAAGCCGGTGGTATTCGCCGGTCAGCGCGCTCAGCTGGGCGGTGATGCGGAACTGATCCGCCAGAACCTCTTGCGCGCCGCGCCCATCCCTTGTCATGCTGTCCCCCATGCGCCGAACGCGCCCCCCAGCAGGAGCCGCCGATGCCCGGCGCGGCCCCGTCGGGCGGGATGCCGTGACCGGCTCATGACCGGGCCTCGCGCAGGGCGGTCTCTTCGGCGCGCAGGCCCGCGACCACGCGGTCGATTCCTTCGCTGAACCGCTTCTCGGCCATCTCGATATGGGCGGCGATGGCGTCCCAGATATCGACCCGCATCAGGGTTTCAACGTCGCCGGTCAGGATCTCGATCTCGTCCAGGCGGAAGCTGCGGGTCAGCGACACGCCGGTGGCCACGAAGTCGCGCAGCTCGACCGCGTGGCTGTCGATGAAGAAGGGCAGCAGGGGATGGCCTTCCGGGGTCACTCCGGCCTGGGCCAGCCGCGTTTCCAGGAAGCGGCGGAAATGGCTGTGCAGGATCTCTTGGCTGTGGCCCAGGAAGCGCATGGTGAAGACCAGATCCTGGGGCGCGCGGGCGACCATCGCCTGGGCGGTCAGGCGCGGCGCGTTCTGATCGGGGGGCAAGGGATCTGGCATCGGAACATCCCGCGGAAAAGAGGGCCGGACGGCGCCGGCGGTCCTGCCCAGATTACCACCCGCCAGCTTGCCAGGACATGTTTTTGTGACGGTAACTTCATGTTTTTTAAAACTAAAAACGGCATTCAGCGTTACGGTTGTAACGTTTCGTTCCAGCCGTCCGTTACAGCTTTGCGGCGGCTTTACATGCTGCGCTGCGGCATGGGAATCCGGCGCGCAGTGGCGGACGGTTCAGGCGCGAATCGGCCCGCACGGGGCCCTTATGGACGAAATGTTACAGTTTTGTGCAGCGCAGCCCGGATGGACGTGACAGGTGTAACGTTTTGCAACGCCGCGCGCGGCGCAGGACCGGATCGGCCGGGCGCCAAGCGGCAAAAAATCTTGAAAAAATAAATCTTTTTATTTCAAATTACTATCGAAAAATGACGGATGAACAGGCGCGATTTTCCGCGCCGGTGCCGCCGTCTGGCACGCGTTCTGCATGTATCCCCATCACAATAAGGCGGCTGGCCCGATGGCCTGACCCCGAAAGAACGAAGGAATGGGAGGAGACGCGAGGCCACCGGGGACGGCAGCACGCAGGACGTTGCGCCGAACCGGATCCAGGCCCGCAGCCCGGAAACCTTTGCCGTGACCTGACCCGGCCGATCGGCCGGAAAAACCGGGGCGGTCAAGCCGCCCAGCGGCCCGGAATGCCACCCGTGCCGTCAACATCAGGAGATTCATGGCATGACGCAACTGACGCTCAACAAGATCACCGCGCAGCGCGGGATTTCGGTCGGGGAGGCAACGAAGAAGATCTCGGATCTGGGCTGGAACCCCAGCTATGTCCAGGAAGCCGCGACCTTCCCCACCGATTACAAGATCGCCAAGGCGCCGCGCGATCCGATGAAACAGGTGCTGCGGTCCTATTTCCCGATGCAGGAGGAAAAGGACAACCGCGTCTATGGCGCGCTGGACGCCGCCCTGCGCGGCGACATGTTCCGCAACGTCGAACCCCGCTGGGTGGAATGGATGAAGCTGTTCCTGGCGATCATCCCCTTCCCGGAAATCTCGGCCGCGCGGTCGATGGCGATGGTCGCCCGCATCGCACCGGGCGAGGATCTGCGCACCGGATTCACCATGCAGATGGTGGACGAATTCCGCCACTCCACGATTCAGATGAACCTGAAGAAGTGGTACATGGAGAACTATATCGACCCGGCCGGTTTTGACATCACCGAGGAAGCCTTCGGCAAGTGCTATGCCACCAACATCGGCCGCCAGTTCGGCGAGGGCTTCATCACCGGCGACGTGATGACCTCGGCCTGCATGTATCTGACGGTTGTCGCGGAAACCGCCTTCACCAACACGCTGTTCGTGGCCATGCCGTCCGAGGCCGCGCGCAATGGCGACTATGCGCTGCCCACGGTGTTCCTGTCGGTGCAGTCCGATGAAAGCCGCCACATCGGCAACGGCCATTCGCTGCTGATGGCCGCCCTGAAAGAGCCGGAAAACCACCTGCTGCTGGAACGCGACCTGCGTTACGCCTTCTGGCAGAACCACGCCATCGTCGATGCCGCCATCGGCACGCTGATCGAATACGGCACCACCAACCGCGACAAGGACAAGGAATCCTATGCGGAGATGTGGCACCGCTGGATCTTCGAGGATTACTATCGCACCTACATGCTGCCGCTGGAGAAATACGGCATCAAGGTGCATCACGACGATGTCCAGGAAGCCTGGAACCGCATCACCAAGAAGCATTACGTCCACCGGGTCGCGCAGTTCTTCGCGGTCGGATGGCCGGTGAACTTCTGGCGGATCGAGGCGCAGACCGACAAGGACTTCGAGTGGTTCGAGCACAAGTATCCGGGCTGGTATGCCGAATTCGGCGAGTTCTGGAAATGGTATGCGAAGCTGTCGAAGCCGGGCCAGAAGGTCATCACCTTCAACGAGGAGACCGGCTATGTCTATCCGCATCGCTGCTGGTCCTGCCTGGTGCCCTGCCTGATCCGCGAGGACATGGTGGTGGACGAGATCGACGGCCAGATCCACACCTTCGCCCATGAGCTGGACCGCTGGACCGCGGTCGAGGCCTTCGCGAACGAATACCAGGGCCGGCCCACCCCGGCGATGGGCAAGTTCTCGGGCAAGCGGGAATGGGAGACGCTGTATCACGGCTGGGATCTGGCCGATGCGATCAAGGATCTGAACTTCGTGCGCGACGACGGCAAGACGCTGGTGCCGCAGCCGCATCTGCGCTTTGACGACAAGGACATGTGGACGCTGGACGACGTGCGCGGCCACACGCTTCTGTCGCCGCTGACCTTGCTGCGCGAGATGACGCCCGAGGCGCGGGCCAAGCACATCGCCGAATACCAGGCGGGCTTCACCATCAACCCCTGCAACTGATGCGGGCGGGCGGGGGCCGGGCCGGTCCCCGCCGATCACCGGACTTGAACGGGGCGGCCGCAAGGCTGCCGGACTGACGGCGGGGAGGCCGGACAGAATGGGAGAGGTTTATACCGTAAGGCTGGAACCCGTGGGGGTGGAATTCGAGGTGGACGAGGACGAGACCGTCCTGGACGCCGCCTTCCGCCAGGGCATCGCGCTGCCCCACGGATGCAAGGAGGGGCAATGCTCGGCCTGCAAATGCGTGCTGCTCGACGGCGAGGTCGAGATGCTGAAATACTCGACCTTCGCGCTGAACGACGGCGACCGCGACAGCGGCCAGATCCTGATGTGCCGCGCCAAGGCCTTCGACAATCTGACCATCGACCTTTTGAACTATGACGAGGAGGTGCTGTCGAAATCCATCCCCGTCAGGCAGTTCCAGGGGCGGATCACCGATTTCCGCAAGCTCACGCATGACATCCGCGGCGTCGAGGTCGAGCTGAACGCGCCGCTCAAGTTCTGGGCGGGTCAGTATGTCGACATCACAGTCACCACGGAAGAAGGGGAGACGATCACGCGTTCGTTCTCCATGGCAAATCCGCCGAGCGAAACCCAAAAGCTGTCCTTCATCATCAAGAAATACCCCGAAGGAAAGTTCTCCAACCAACTCGACAACGGAGGAATCCGCGCCGGAGCGGAAGTGACCGTGACCGGCCCCTATGGCATGTGCTTCCGCCGAGAGGGGCGCGCGGGGCCGGTGGTGCTGGTCGGCGCGGGGTCGGGCATGTCGCCGGTCTGGTCGATCCTGCACGACCATATCGAAAGCGGCGAGGATCGGCCGGTCTATTTCTTCTATGGCGCGCGCACCCAGGACGACCTGTTCCACCTGGACCGGCTGGCCGCGATCACCGCCGACCATCCGTCGGTCGAATTCATCCCGGTCCTGTCCCACGCCCCCGAGGACGGCGGCTGGCAGGGCGAGCGCGGCTTCGTCCACGAGGCGGTCGACCGCAGGCTGAAGGCGCTTGGGATCGGCGGGCAGGGCGATGTCTATGCCTGCGGCCCGCCGCCGATGATCGACGCACTGACGCCGACGCTGTTCATGCTGGATTACGAAAGCGAGCGGATTTTCTACGACAAGTTCACCACCACCTCGGGCGCCTCGGGCCACTAGGCCACGCCGCATCATCACGACCACCAAGGGAGGAAGACCAAATGGCATCAACAGCAAGTGCCGTCGCATCGGGTGCCGCAGGCGCCGCGATCTTTGCAGGCTCGACCAGCCGCAAATACAACTATTTCGAGCCGCGCGGCAAGCGCGCCACCCATTACGAGGATGTCACCTGCGACGTGCAGCCCGATCCCGAACGCTATCTGATCCAGGACTGGATCATCAGCTTCGGCGACGGCAAGGGCGCCTATACCAAGGACAATACCCGCGCGCTGAGTTCCAACTGGCACCTGTTCCGCGCGCCCGACCAGGAATGGGAACGCACCCATTACCAGCGTCAGTCCAAGATCGAGACGATGGTCCAGGCGGTGATCGGCAACGCCCGCAAGGCCGGCGCGCATCTGGTCTTCGACAAGGTCTGGCAGCGCGTGTTGCAGACGCATCTGGGCGCCTGGAAGCATGTGGAATTCGGCCTGGGCACCTCGCTGATGCAGGCGCAGCGGTATGGCTATACCCAGATGATCAACAACGCCACGCTGACGAATTCATCCTACAAGATGCGGCTGGCGCAGGACATCACCCTGTATCTGGCCGAGATCGGCATGGACATTCCCGGCTGGGACGACGAGCTGGGCAAGAAGGCCTGGCTGGAGGATCCGATCTGGCAGCCCACCCGCCTGGCGGTCGAGACGATCATGGGTGCCGAGGATTACCTGGAGCAGTATTTCGCCATCAACCTGGTCTTCGAGCCCCTGGTGGGCGAGCTGTTCCGGTCCGGCTTCCTGATGCAGGCGGCGGCGGCGAACAACGACTTCATCACCCCGCCTGTGATCTCGGCGGCAGAGGCGGACTATGAACGCAACCTCGCCAACACCATCGACCTGATCTACCTGCTGGCCAACGACGAAAAGCACGCTGCCCACAACCGGGCGCTGTTCGGGGCCTGGGTCAGGAAGCATGGCGACCTGGCCGACAAGGCCGCCGCCGCGTTGCAGCCGATCTGGTCGCAGCCCCATTCGAAACCCGTGTCCTTCGCCGATGCCCAGGCCGCCTCGCACGAGCGGCTGGCCCAGATCCTGGGCGAAATCGGCCTGAGCCGCTGAACAGGAGACAGAGAGCATGTCCACGACCGCCCGCGACAGCACGAAAAGCAACATCTTCAAGTCGATGAAGGACATCACCTTCGACCAGACGATCTCGCATCAATGCGGCGTCACCATGAACGATTCGGTCGAGGCGCGCGCCATCGCCGAATACATGGACCAGGATCCGAAGGTGACGGTGACCTATAACCCGGCCACCATCCGCATCGACGGCGAAGGCAGGCTGATCTTCAAGATGGACGACATCAGCGAATATCTGGGCCGCGAGATGACGGCCGAGATCTTCGAGGTCAACACCTCGACCCATTACGGCCGGATGGTTCGGATCGACGACAACACCGTGATCCTGTTCGGGAACATGGACGAAGTTTTCGAATACATCTGACCGTTTTCAGGGATGCGCCCTCCCCGCGCATCCCTGATCCGTTCCAGCAGGAGATGACATGGCAAGCATGATGAAAGCGGCGGTCTTCGTGGAGAAGGGCCGCATCGTCCTGGAAGACAAGAAGATCCCCGATGTCGGCCCGAACGACGCGCTGATGCGGGTGACGACGACCACGATCTGCGGCACCGACATCCACATCCTAAAAGGCGAATACCCGGTCGAACGCGGGCTGACCATCGGCCACGAGCCGGTCGGCGTGATCGAAAAGCTGGGCTCGGCCGTCAAGGGCTTCCGCGAGGGGCAGCGCGTCATCGCCGGGGCGATCACGCCCTCGGGCTGGTCGAATGCCTGCCTGTGCGGCTTCTGCTCGCAGGACGGCGCGGGCACCCCGCACGGCTGGAAGGCCATCGGCGGCTGGAAGTTCGGCAATACCATCGACGGCTGCCAAGCCGAATATGTGCTGGTGCCGGACGCGATGGCGAACCTGGCGCCGATCCCCGACGACCTGACCGACGAAGAGGTGCTGATGTGCCCCGACATCATGTCAACGGGCTTCGTCGGCGCCGAGAACGGCAATATCCGCATCGGCGACACGGTGGCGGTCTTTGCCCAGGGACCGATCGGATTATGCGCCACCGCGGGCGCGAAGCTGATGGGCGCCAGCCGCATCATCGCGGTCGATACCGTGCCCGCCCGGCTGGAGATGGCCCGCCGCATGGGCGCGGACGAGGTGGTCGATTTCAAGGCCTCGAACGACGTGGTGGGCACCATCCTGGAGATGACCGACGGACGCGGCTGCGATGTCGCCATCGAGGCGCTTGGCCTGCAGGCGACCTTCGAATGGGCGCTGCGTTCGATCCGGCCGGGCGGCACGCTGTCCAGCCTGGGGGTCTATTCAAGCGACCTGAAGATCCCGCTGGACGCCTTTGCGGCGGGCTTGGGCGAAAAGACCATCCGTTCCGCCCTGTGCCCCGGCGGCAAGGAACGGATGCGGCGGATGATGGACGTGGTCCGGGCGCGCCGCGTCGATTTCAGCGCGCTTGTCACCCACCGCTTCGGCCTCGACCAGATCGAGGAAGCCTACGAGCTTTTCGCCAATCAGCGCGACGGCGTGCTGAAGGTCGCGATCAGCACCTGACCGACCCACCAAGACGACATCCAGGGAGGAAGACGATGTACAAGACAGCCGACGGGAAAGAGATCTTCGTTCTGGACTGCCATACCCATTTCTGGAACGGCAGCCCCGAAAACCAGCGCAACATCCATGGCAAGCAGTTCATCGACTGCTTCTATGCCTATCACACCGGCCTCAGCCCCAAGGAACAGCTTTGGGAAAAGGCCAGGTTCGAAAAGCAGACGGTGGAACAGGTCTATCAGGATCTGTTCATCGACGGGCCGGATGACATGGCGATCATCCAGTCCACCTATCTGCGCGATTTCTACAAAGAGGGCTTCAGCTCGATCGAGCGTTCGACCCAGCTGGCCCAGGTTCATCCGGGGCGCTTCATCGTCAACGGATCCTTCGATCCGCGCGACGGGGAAAAGGCGCTGGAATACATCCACTACATGAAAGAGACCTTCGATATCAAAGGGGTCAAGATGTATACCGCCGAATGGCACGGTGAATCCCGCGGCTGGAAGCTGACCGACCCTTCGGCCTACAAATGCTTCGAACTGTGCGACAAGCTGGGCATCCGCAACATCCACGTCCACAAGGGCCCGACGATCCGGCCGCTGTCCAAGGACGCCTTCGCGGTGGGCGATGTGGACGACGCCGCGACGGATTTCCAGAACCTGAACTGGATCATCGAACATTGCGGCCTGCCGCGCCTGGACGATTTCTGCTGGATCGCCACCCAGGAAAGCAATGTCTATGCCGGTCTGGCCGTCGCCTTGCCCTTCATCCATTCGCGCCCGCGCTATTTCGGCGAGATCATTTCCGAACTGCTGTTCTGGATCGGCCCGGACAAGATCCTGTTCGGGTCGGACTATGCGATCTGGACGCCGCGATGGCTGGTCGAGACGTTCTGGAACTTCCAGATCCCCCAGGACATCGCCCAGGAACGCGGCGTTCAGTTGACCGATCAGATCAAGGAGCAGATCCTGGGCCTGAACGCGGCGCGGCTCTACGACATCGACGTGGCGGCGAAACGGGCCGAACTGGCGCAGTCGCCCATCCGCTTTGCGGCAGAGTGACGCCATGGGCCTGCCGCAGATCCGGGGCGCGCAGGCAAGGGAGGTGTGGCGGCGCCTGGGCGCCGTCACCGACCCCGAGCTTGACGAGCCGATCACCGACATGGGTTTCGTCGAACGCCTGGAGGTCAGGCGCGGCGAGGTCGAGATCGCCTTCCGCCTGCCGACCTATTGGTGTTCGCCGAACTTCGCCTTCCTGATGGCGGACGGCATCCGCCGGGCGGCGCTGGCGCCCGCCTGGGTGACGGGGGTGCGGGTCCAGCTGATGGACCATTGCTATGCCGACCGGGTGAACGCCGCCGTCAACGGCGAGCAGTCCTTCGATGCGGTCTTTGCCGAACTGAGCGACGGCGCCGACCTGTCCGAACTGCGCGAGACCTTCCGCGAAAAGGCCTTTCTGCGCCGGCAAGAGGCGGTTCTGCGCGGCCTGCTGGCGATGGGCTGGGACGCGGCGGGGATCACCGGGCTGACGCTGGCGGGCTTCGATGCGCTGAACCTGGCCGACAGCCCCGAGGCGGCGGCGCAGAAGCCCCGCTATCGCGAGATCCTGCTGGACGAGGGGCTGGCGATCCTGCCCCAGGATCCGGCCTTCGTCACCTGGGGCGGCGATCCTCTGGCGGCCGGGGAGCTTGGCGATCACCTGATGCGGCTGCGCTCGATCCGCATCAACATGGAGTTCAACGGCGCGCTGTGCCGGGGCCTTGCCGCCGCGCGCTACAAAGAGGTCGATCTGTCCGGGGACGAACCGGGGCTGGTCGATTTCATCCTGGGGCGGGTGCCGCCACGGGACCGGGGGACCGGACCCGACTGCCGGACCTGATCCCCGGACCGATCATCACCACGAAGAAAAGCCGGCGCGCGCGGCGCGTCCGGCCACCAAGGGAGGATTACCCATGCCGAATTTCCTGCTTCACAGCACCGATGCCCGCCGGGCCTTGGCGCGCGGCGTCGCGCGCCTGGCCGCCGCGGTGGAACCGACGCTTGGCCCCAAGGGCCTGAACGCGATGATCGACCGCCCGGTCGGAACGCCGCTGATCACCCGTGACGGCGTGTCCATCGCGACCGAGATCGAACTGCCCGACCGCTTCGAGAACATGGGCGCGCAGGTGGTGCGCGAGGTCTCGATGCAGACCAACGAGGTGGCGGGCGACGGCACCACCACCGCCATCGTGCTGGCCAATGCGATGATCCAGCAGGGCGTGACCCAGGCCGAACGCGGCGCGCGGGCGGTGGATCTGTGCCGGGGAATCGAACTGGCGGTCGGCCGCGTCGTCGAGACGCTGCGCGCCAATGCCGTGCCGGTCAAGGACAATCCCTGGCTGCTGGGCGCGGTCGCCAATATCGCCGCCACCGATCCGCGCCTGGGCGAGATCGTGGCCCAGGCGCATGGCCGGGTCGGCAACGACGGCATCATCACCGCCGATTTCTCGGTCACGGTCGAAACCACGCTGGAGGTGATCGAGGGCATGTCCTTCGACCGCGGCTATATCTCGCATCACATGGTCACCGACCAGGACGAGATGGAGGCCGTGCTGGACAAACCGCTGATCCTGCTGACCGATCAGAAGATCCTGTCGCCCTCGGCCCTGGACGGCGCGCGCCGCATCGCCGATGCCGAGGGGCGGTCGCTGCTGATCGTGGCCGAGGAGATCGCCCCTGAGGTGGTGGTGACGCTGCTTGAGGCCGCGCGGCCCGGCAAGTACCTGATCGTGCATCCGCCGGAATACGGCCATTGGCGCAAGGCGCTGATGGACGACCTGGCGATCCTGACCGGGGGTGAGGTGCTGGCCCGCGATCTGGGCCGGAAGATCGAGACCGTCACCCGCGAACAGCTGGGCGCGGCCCGGCAGGTGCGCGCCTCGGCCAGCCAGACCACGGTGATCGGCGGGGCAGGGGACGCGGGCGCCATTGCCGCGCGCCGGTTGCAGGTGCAGCGCCAATACGACATCGCGCCGCCGAACATCGAACAGGACAAGCTGCGCGAACGGCTGGCCAAGCTGTCGGGCGGGACCGCCGTGATCCATGCGGGCGGCCTGACGCCGGTGGAACAGAAGCGCAAGATCCAGTTGATCGAGGATGCGCTGCACGCGATCCGCGCCGCCGTTGACGAAGGCGTGGTGCCCGGCGGCGGCTCGGCCCTGGCCCATGCCGCGACGGCGCTGGACGGGCTGGTGGCCGAGACCTCGGGCGATGTCTCGGCGGGGGTCGAACTGGTCCGTTCGGTCCTGACGCGGCCGCTTGCGCGGATCGCGCTGAATGCCGGCTCGGATCCGAACGCGGTCATCGCCGAGGTGATCCGGTCGGGCGACGGCATGGGGTTCGATGCGGCCCAGGGCCGGTTCCGCGACATGATCGAGGCAGGCATCGTCGATCCGGTCCGGGTCACCTGTTCCGCCCTGGCCAACGCGGCCTCGGTCGCCAGCCTGATCCTGACCACCGAGACGGTGATCGGCCATGCCGAGGATTATGTCGATCCGACCGCCGGTCCCGCCCTGGGCGGCGGCGCGGAACGGCTGGGCCGGCAATAGGCGCGCGGCGGGCGGCCTGCCGGGCCGCCCCCGATCCCAACCCTTCAGGACAAGGAGCGTGCCATGAAGGCCGCAAGACTTTACGACTATGACCCGGCGATGAACGTCAAGCTGGTGATCGAGGACATTCCCAGCCCCACCATCGCCGCCCCTGACGAGGTGATCGTGCGCGTCGGGGCGGCCGGGCTGTGCCGCACCGACCTGCATATCATCGAGGGCGTCTGGCGTCCGATCATGGACCCCGACAACACGCTGCTGCCCTATGTGATGGGCCACGAGAACGCCGGCTGGGTCGAGGATGTCGGCAGCAATGTCCGCACCGTCAAGCCCGGCGACGCGGTGATCTGCCATCCGCTGCGAACCTGCGGCGTCTGCCTGAACTGCCATCACGGCTACGACATGTATTGCGACCACGGCCTGTTCCCCGGCCTGGGGCTGGACGGCGGCTTCGCGGAATATTTCAAGACCAGCGAACGCTCGCTCATCAAGCTGAACACCGACATCGCGCCCTTGGACGTGGCGCCGATGGCCGATGCCGGGATCACCGCCTATCGCGCCGCCAAGCGTGCGGCCAAGATGCTGCCGCCGGGCAGCTGGTGCGCGGTGCTGGGCGTCGGCGGGCTGGGCCATATCGCGCTGCAATCGCTGCGCGCGCTGTCGGGCTGCCGGCTGATCGCCATCGACCGCGAACCGGGCGCGCAGGTGCTGGCGCGCGAACTGGGCGCCGATGTCGTGCTGGACGGCGGCCCGAACCTGATCGCCGAATTGAAGGACATCACCGGCGGCGGCGCCCATGTGGTGATCGACTTCGTGGGCGAACTGGGCGTCGAGAACATCTGCTGGAAGCTGTTGCGCAAGGGCGGCGAATGCATCGTCGTCGGCTATGGCGGCACGGTCGAGGTGCCGACGCTGGAACTGGTCGCCAACGAGATCAGGATCGGCGGCAGCCTGGTCGGCGATTACACCGAACTGGTCGAACTGATGGAGCTGAATTCCGACGGCAAGGTGAAGATGCACTATACCGCCTACAAGCTGGACGACATCAACACGGCCATCGACGATTTCAAGAACCGCCGCTTCACCGGGCGCGGAGTGATCGTGCCCTGAACCCCATCGGAAAGGGCGCCCCCGTGCGCCCTTTCCCGTTCGCCTCATTCATAGGTGCGGCGGATCCCGTAGGTCTTCAGCTTGCGGTACAGCGTCGGGCGAGAGATGCCCAGAACCTGGGCCACGCGGGTCAGGTTGCCTTCCTCGGCGGCCAGGGCGTGGCGGATCGCCTGTTCCTCGAGATCGGTCAGATTGGCGGGGCCGGGCTGCGGCTCGGGCGCGACGGCCGCCGGGTGGCGCGGCGCATTGCGGAAGGCCGGGGGCAGATCCTCGGGCGTGACCATGTCTTCCGCGACCATCAGGTGCAGCCGCTCGAACAGGTTGCGCATCTCGCGCACGTTGCCGGGCCAGGCATAATCGATCAGCAGTCGCGCGGCGTCCTGGGACAGGACCAGCGGCTCGCGGCCCATCCGGGCGGCGACCGCGCGGTTGAAGTGATCGGCAAGGCAGGGAATGTCGCAAGGCCGTTCGCGCAGCGGCGGCACCTCGATGGTGATGGCGCCCAGCCGGTAATACAGGTCGCGGCGGAACCGCCCGGCCTCGACCTCTTGGCCCAGGTCGCGATTGGTCATGGCCACCAGTTGCACATCGACCTGGCGGCGACGCGAACAGCCGATCCGATAGACCGCGCGCTGTTCCAGAACCCGCAGCAGATAGGGTTGCAGATCCAGCGGCATCTCTCCGATCTCGTCCAGGCACAGCACGCCGCCGTCGGCCTGTTCGAACTTGCCGGGCTTGCCCTCGCGCGTGGCGCCGGTGAAGGCGCCGGGGGCGTGGCCGAACAGTTCGGACCCGAACAGCTCGGCCGAGATGGCGCCGCAGTTCACGGTGACGAAGGGCGCGCGGCCCTGATGCGCCGCCGAGGTATGGATCAGCCGGGCGAACAGTTCCTTGCCCGCGCCGGTCTCGCCCTGGATCAGAACCGCCGATCCCGCCGCCGCCGCGCGCCGCGCCATCTGGACCGCGGCGGTGAATTTCGGCGCCTGGCCGATCATCAGAAGCTCGTCCCGCTCGGCCCCTGCGCGGGGCGGGATGCGCAGCGCCTCGGCGGGCGCGGCCGGGCGGGCGGCGGCGCTGGCGGGGCGGGGCGGCAGGATCAGCGCGGCGCCGCTGAATTCGCCGTCCAGGAACAGGCGGCTGATGCCCTTGGGGCGCAGATCGGGCGGCGTGGCCCGCGCGATGTCCTGATCGCTCATGGAACCGGACAGCGGGATGAACTGCTGGCCCGGCGACAGCTTCGGCGCGCGCGGGTCGGGCGCGTCGCCCGAGGGCGCGCGGTGGTACATCACCCGCCCGAAGCAGTCCAGGATCACCACCGCGTCGCGGCTGCTCTGCGCGGATCCGCTGTCCAGGAACGCCTCCAACAGGCGGATGCGGCGCATCTCCTGTCGCTCGGCCAGCGCCGCCTCGATCTCGCGCGCGACCGAGGCGATCATGGCGACGTTGTGCGGCCGGAAGATCGACGGCGGGCCGGACAGGTCGACCGCGCCGATGATGCGCTGGTCCACCGGATCGCGCACCGGGGCGGCCGCGCAGGTCCAGCCCTTGATGCCCTGGCAGAAATGTTCATAGGCGTGGACCAGCGTCGGGCGCCCGGCACGGATCGCGGTGCCGATGCCGTTGGTGCCGATCGCGGCCTCGTCCCATTTGCCGCCCTGGATCAGGTGGATGCCGCGGGCCGCGTGATGGGTGCGCAGATCGCCGATCTGGTCCAGCACCAACCCGTCGGCATCCGTCAGGATCAGCAGCACGTTGGCTTCCGACAGCAGCGGCTCGATCTTCTGAAACGGCTTCTGGGCGGCGGCGCGCAGGTCGGCATTCTTCTGCCGCGCGTCGTCCAGCAGTTCCTCGGTCTCGTCCATCGGCGCAAGCCCGGCCGTGGCGTCGATCCCCGAGGCGAGGCTGCGCGACCAGGATTCCAGGATCTCGCGGCGCACGCCCGAGGTCCGGCTGTGGTCGAGATCCCGATAGGTCAGGAAATCCTCCCAGGCGCGCATGATCGCGCGTTGGTCGAGCCAGTCGTCGAACATGCCGGTTCGGGTCTGATATCCCGAAAAGAGATCGGTCATGCGTCCTCATACAGGGCTGGCGCGGGGTGTCGCCCTTGCTGATCGGGCAGTTCGCAACAGGGCCGGCAGCCGCGACGCGGGCGCCGGAGAATCGGCTGACGCAGCGGTCAGCTAAGGCCGAGTCGGTCCGCGATCTCGCCTGCCAGCAGGCTTTCGGGGCAAGCTTGGTCGATGATCTGGCCGTCCAGTTCGGCGATCTTTCCGGCCATCTCGTCGGGCAGGCCCGACAGGAATCCGTTCTCGCGCGTGGCAAGCGCGAAATAGCGGGTGCCCTGCTGGCGCCGGATCTCGCCCAGCAGGTGCATCTGCCGGCCCGAGCCGCTGTCATAGGCGACGACGCGGTTGTTCACGCTGACCTTGACCCGGATATCCCCCGACTCGGGCCCCAGGCGCGCGCCGGAGGACAGGTCGTGGAACCGCCTGCCTGACTCGGGCGGCGGGGCGTTGCAAGCCTCGGCCTTGGCGCGCCGGGACGCGCTGTAGCCGCCTTGGGTCAGATGATCGGCGATCTGGGTGATGGCGCCGCGATTCGCCTGGATCATGTGCCGGGCGCGTTCGTCCTCGCGGCGCGGGCCGTCGCGTTTCGATATGATGTCGACCATGGTCATCCTCCCAAATGGCCAGTGATCTCTCTGTCTTGTCGACGCCGCCCGCTTCCTCTGGGCCGGTCTCCCCTCCGGCTTTTCGGGCGCGTCGCGGCCCTGTGGCAGGGGCGCGTGGCGTCGTCGTGGTGGAACAAGGCTACAGACCGGACTGCTTTTCAGCAAGCGTTTCCGCGCGGCTGGGCAAAGTCGCGCCCGGCGCGGGCGCCGTCAGCCGGGGCGCCAGCCGGGCAGGGCGGTCAGCCCGCTGGCCCGCCGCAGCGCCAGGCCGCCCTCTCGGACGACCTCGGCGATCTGCATCAGTTGCGCCTCCATCGCGCTGGATTTGCGCCAGACCATGCCGATCCGGCGGGTCGGCTGGGGGTCGCGGAACCGCGCCACCGATACCGAGGCGGAACGGGTCTCGATCGGCACCGCCATTTCCGGGATCAGCGTCACCCCCACGCCCACGCCGACCATCTGCACCAGCGTGGACAGCGAGCTTGCGTCCAGCATCTCGCGCGGCTGGGTCGAGGGCATGTCGCAGAAGGACAGCGCCTGGTCGCGGAAGCAATGCCCCTCTTCCAGCAGCAGCAGCCGCATCTCGCGCAGCTTGTCGCGGTCGGGCACCGGCTTGTCGGCATCTTCCGGCGGGCGGATCAGCACGAAGCGTTCGGTGAACAGCGCCACCTCGGTCAGCGAGGGTTCCGAGACCGGCAGCGCAAGGATCGCCGCGTCGATGCGTCCGTCGCTCAGTTCCTCGATCAGGCGCGAGGTCATGCTTTCGCGCAGGATCGGGCTGAGACCGGGGAACTGCCGGGCCAGCCGGGTGACGATGCCGGGCAGCAGATAGGGCGCGATGGTCGGGATGACCCCCAGCCGCAGCTTGCCCGCAGGCTGGCCGCCCGCCGCCCGCGCCAGATCGTCCAGATCCTCCAGGATCGCCAGCATCGCCTGCGCCCGCGCATGGACCATCTCGCCGAAGGCGGTCAGCCGCACGCCCCGCGGCCTGCGTTCCAGCAGCGGGGTTCCGGCGATCTCCTCCAACTCCTTGATCTGCATCGACAGGGCGGGCTGCGTCACCGCGCAGGCCTGCGCCGCCGCGCTGAAGGTGCCCAGGCGGGCGATGGCGTCGAAATACCGGATTTGCCGCAGGGTCAGGTTTCGCATCAGGTCAGGTTATACAAGCCATAAGAATATTCAAGTTTCCCTGAAGTCAGCGTCCCGTTAGGATCGCCCTGTCGGCCCAGGTCCGGGGAGGGGGCGGGCCGTTCGGTTATCTATCCGAGGGAGGACATCATGGATGGAAGCACACCTGCCGGGCAATGCCCGGTGGTTCACGGCGCCGCGCCGCGCGCCAGGCGCAGGAACAGGGACTGGTGGCCGAACCACCTGGATCTGTCGATCCTGCACCAGCATGACGCGAAATCCGACCCGATGGGACCGGGCTTCGATTATCGCGCCGAGTTCCAGAAGCTGGATTACGACGGGCTGAAAAAGGATCTGGCCGCGCTGATGACCGACAGCCAGGACTGGTGGCCTGCGGACTGGGGCCATTACGGCGGGCTGATGGTGCGGATGGCCTGGCACGCGGCGGGAACCTATCGCACCGCCGACGGGCGCGGGGGCGGCTCCACCGGCAACCAGCGGTTCGCGCCGCTGAATTCCTGGCCGGACAACGGCAACCTGGACAAGGCGCGGCGGCTGTTGTGGCCGGTCAAGCAGAAATACGGCAACCGGATTTCCTGGGCCGATCTGATCCTGCTTGCGGGCAACGTCGCCATGGAGACGATGGGCTTCAAGACCTTCGGCTTTGCGGGCGGCCGCGCCGACATCTGGGCGCCCGAGGAGGACATCTATTGGGGGCCGGAAGGCGAATGGCTGGCCACCTCGGACAAGCCGGACAGCCGGTATTCGGGCGAACGCGACCTGGCCAACCCCCTGGCCGCGGTGCAGATGGGCCTGATTTATGTGAACCCGCAAGGGCCGGACGGCAATCCCGACCCGGTCGCATCGGGGCGCGACGTGCGCGACACCTTCGGCCGCATGGGCATGAACGACGAGGAAACCGTAGCTCTGGTCGCGGGCGGCCATACCTTCGGCAAGGCGCATGGCGCGGGTGACCCGGCCTTGGTCGGGGCCGAGCCGGAGGGCTGCGCCATCGAACACCAGGGCTTCGGCTGGCTGAACCGGCTGGGCGGCGGCCACGGCGTCCACACCACCACCTCGGGTTTCGAAGGGGCCTGGAAGCCGAACCCGACCACCTGGGACAACGGCTATTTCGACATGCTGTTCGGCTATGACTGGGAACAGGTGACCAGCCCCGCCGGAGCGATCCAGTGGCGGGCCAAGGACTGTCGGCCAGAACACATGATTCCCGACGCGCATGATCCGGCCGTGAAGCACGCGCCCTTCATGACGACGGCGGATCTGTCGCTGCGGTTCGATCCGATCTATGAACCCATCGCCCGCCGCTTCCACCGGAACCCCGACCAGTTCGCCGACGCCTTCGCGCGGGCCTGGTTCAAGCTGCTGCACCGCGACATGGGACCAAGGTCGCTGTATCTTGGCCCCGAGGCCCCGACCGAGGATCTGATCTGGCAGGATCCTATCCCGGCCCGCGACCATGCCCTGATCGACGCCGTCGACATTGCCGGGCTGAAGGCGCGGATCCTGGCATCGGGGCTGGGCCATGCCGACCTGATCGCGACGGCCTGGGCCTCGGCCTCGACCTTCCGCCAGTCGGACCGGCGCGGCGGCGCCAACGGCGCGCGGATTCGGCTTGCCCCGCAAAAGGACTGGGAGATCAACCAGCCCGACCGGCTGTCCCGCGTGCTGGGCGTCCTGGAAACCGTGCAGGCCGAATTCAACGCGGCCCAGACCGGCGGCAAGCGGGTTTCCCTGGCCGACCTGATCGTGCTGGCGGGCGGCGCGGCCGTCGAGGCGGCGGCCCTTGCGGGCGGCCATCCGGCGACGGTGCCCTTCACGCCGGGCCGGATGGATGCGACGGCGGACCAGACCGACGTGGCCAGCATGGATCTGCTGCGCCCCGAGGCCGACGGCTTCCGCAACTATTCCAGCGGCGCCTATCGCATCGCGCCCGAGGAGATGCTGGTCGATCGCGCGCAGCTTCTGACGCTGAGCGCGCCCGAAATGACCGTGCTGGTCGGCGGCTTGCGGGTGCTGGGCGTCAACCACGCCGACGCGCCCCATGGCGTGCTGACCACGCGCAAGGGGCAGTTGACGAACGACTTCTTCGTTAACCTGCTGGACATGGGCACCCAGTGGCGTCCCGCGAACGAGGATCAGACCCTGTTCGAGGGGCTGGACCGCAAGACCGGCGCGGTGCGGTGGACGGGAACGCGCGTCGACCTGGTGTTCGGGTCGAATTCGCAACTGCGCGCCCTGGCCGAGGTTTACGGCCAGTCCGACAACGCCGCGAAATTCGTCGGCGATTTCGTCCGGGCCTGGACGAAGGTCATGGAACTGGACCTGTTCGGCGCCCCGGCCTATCCGGCCTGAGATCCCGCGCGCGGCGGTCCCCCCGCCGCGCGCAATCCGGCGCGACGCTGCCTTGTCGGGGGTGAAGGCGACCCGCTTCGTCGCCGCATTCCTTGCCCGTCAGCCCAGCCGCTCGTCGAAGGGATAGCGGGTCAGGTTCTCGAACCCCGTTTCGGTGATCAGCACCTGGTCCTCCAGCTTGATCGAGAAATCGCCGCCCTCGGGCGAGATCAGCGCCTCGACGCACAGCACCATGCCTGCTTCCAGCGCATAGTCGAAGGCGCCTTCGACATGCCCGTCGGGATAGGCGACCATGGGCCATTCGTCGCACAGTCCGACGCCGTGCATCATCAGCCCGTATTTCTGCTTCTGGCAGGTGTCGGGCAGGCGATGGCAGTTCATCGTCAACTCGCGGATGGCGACTCCGGGGCGCAGCATCGCCATGTTGTGGTCGATATGTTCGCGCGCCAGTTTCATCGCGTCGATCATGTCCGGGCGCGGCGGCTGGTCGCCGATCCACCAGGTCCGGCTGATGTCCACGCACATGCCATAGGATCCGATCAGATCCGTGTCGAAGGCCACGATCTCGTTCGGCTGCACGATGCGGGGGCCGCATTCCTGGAACCAGGGGTTGGTCCTGACGCCCGAGGTCAGCAGCCGCGTCTCGATCCATTCGCCGCCGCGCCGGATGTTGCCCGCGTGCAGGCAGGACCAGATGTCGTCTTCGGACATATGGCCCAGCGGCACGCCCTGACGGGCCGCCTGCTCCATCTCGGCCACGGCGGCCTCGCAGGCATGGACGGCGCAGCGCATGGCCAGGATCTCGTCGGGGCTCTTGATGGCGCGGGCTTTCTCGGTCAGTTCCTCGCCGTCCATGACCTGGAAGCCCTGCGCCTCCAGCGCGCGCAGCCCGTGCAGCATGATCTTGTCCACGGCCAGCCGCCGGTTGCGGCCGCCATGGTGGTCCACCAGGTCGCGCACTTCGGCGGCAAAGCGGTCCGCCGCAGGGCCGATCCTGTCGCCCCGGTCGAAATAGAACAGATCCGCCCCCGACCGCTGTTCGCGCACCAGCGGGTTGAAGGCCGACAGGAAGGGCGAGCTTTTGTAGTCCCAGATGACCATGTAGCCATCGGCGCAGACCAGCACGGCGCGGAACAGGTTGTGGGTGTTCCACAGCTGCATGTTCGTCGAATCGGTGGCATAGCGGATGTTCAGCGGATCGAACATCAGCACCGCGCCATAGTCGCGGTCGACGACATGGCGGGTCAGCCTTTCCCAGCGATACCGGCGCATGGCTTCAAGGTTCGGCGCGGCCAGCCCGGCGGCGGCCCATTCCTGGAAGGCCAGGCGGGTCGGGCCGATCTCGATCCGGTCGCCGTCGTTGGGCGATCCGTCGGCCAGGGTCTCGCCCCGGTCCAGGTCGATCTTGCCGGGGCCGATCTTGCGTCTGTCGCTGAAATGCTGCGGCGCGGTCATCGTGATGAACCCTGTGTTGCGTGGTGGCCGGGGTCGCCTCGGACCCCGGTGTCGATCAATGGCGAATTGCATCAGCAGGGCAATGCGATAAAAAATTGACTGTGAATTGATGCTGGCGCAACTCGGGGGGATGCGATGGTCCGGCGCTTTTATGATCTTCCCTCCCTGACGGGGCTGGAGGTGTTCGAGGCCGTCGCGCGGCACGGCAGTCTCAAGCTGGCGACATCCGAGCTGAATGTCACCTCGGCGGCGATCAGCCGTCAGATCAAGGCGCTGGAAGCGCAGTTCGGCGTGCCGCTGTTCATTCGCACGGGTCGGGGGGTCAGGCTGACCCCGGCCGGGACCGAGCTTTACGCCAGCGTCGCTGCGGGATTTTCCCGCATCGCCGACGTGTCGCGAGAGATCAAGCGCGGCGACCGATCCCGGAACGTCACCATCGCCACCACCGACACCACGGCGACGATGTGGCTTGTCCCCCGGATGCCCGAGTTCTGGCAGCGCCATCCCGAAATCATGATCAACCACCAGCTGGCCGAGAACAGCCGCCACTTCCGCCCCGAGGAGGTCGAGCTGCGCATCCGGCACGGCATGGGGGGCTGGATCAACGACGTGACGGAACCCCTGTTCGACGACTGGCTCTATCCCGTCTGCAGCCCCGCCTTCGCCAGGCGCCATGCCGGGGCCACGACGGCCGACCTTCCCGACCTGCCGCTTCTGGACATCGACTGGGTGGCGCCCGACTGGGTGACCTGGGAACAGGCGCTGTTGCAAGGCGGCGTGTCGGCGCGGTCGTTCGAGGCCCGCCGCCTGGGCAAATTCAGCCTGGCCATGCAGGCGGCGGCGGCCGATCAGGGCGTGGCCATCGGCTGGCACCGGATGATTACCCCCATGCTGGAGCGTGGCGAACTGGTCCGCCTGACCGACCTGATCTTCCGCGCGCCGGGGGTTTATTATCTGACATGGAATCGCGGCCACGGGCTGTCCCCCGCCGCAGAACTGCTGCGCGGCTGGATCCACGAGCAGGCAGAGGCGGAACGGTCCCGGCCCCCGCCGGCGGAATCTTCCCGCGTCTGAGATCGGCCGCAGGGTGGCTTGTGCCCTCAGCCGGGCCGTCTGGCGATCAGGTCGATCAGGGCCGAGGGCCCGGCATGGGCGGCTCCCTCGGCCAGATGCGCCTCGTAGGATCGCAGCACCGGGATGTCCCAGCCGGCAAAGGCGTCTTGCAGCATCTGCGGGGTATAGAGGTTCTCGACCAGGCGCGGCCCGCCGGTGCCGTGGTCCAGCTGCCGGGCCTTGGCCAAGGCGACGGCCGAGGCGTCCCAGGCCGCGACCCGGCAGCCCTGCGCGGCCAGCCAGACAGAGTTGCGCCCCTCGCCATCCGCCACGCAAAGCACCCGGTCGCCTGGCGCGAACCGGCCGGCATGGCGGGTCAGAAAGGCCGCAGGTTCGGTCCCGAACAGGAACCCTTCGCCACCATAGCGTTCATCCCAATCCCTCGTCCGCCCCCTTCATTCCCCCGCCGACCGGCAGGGCGCGCCGGTCAGGGCGCGCCAGGCGTCATACTGGCTTTGAAAGACCCGGCCGTTCAACTGGTCCAGGAAATGGCTGGATTTCAGCCGATCCATGACCGGGCCCTTCACCTCGCTGAGGTGGAGGCCGATGCCCAACTCGGCCAGGCGCCGGTTCACCGCCTCGAGGCTTTCCAGGGCCGAGAAGTCGATGTCGTTCACCGCCGGGCACATCAGCACCACGTTCGCGACCGGCGAATCGTCGGCAACCCGGTCGCGGATCAGGTTTTCCAGAAAACGCGCATTCACGAAATACAGGCTTTCGTCGATGCGGATGGTCAGCAGGCTGGGATCGGTCTGGACCCGGTGGCGGGCGACGTTGCGGAAATGGTGCGTGCCGGGAACCAGGCCCACCACGGCGACATGCGGCCGGGCGGTCTTGACCAGATGCAGCAGGATCGACACCACCACGCCGGTCGCCACGCCGATCTCGACCCCCGCGCCCAGGGTCAGCAGGATGGTGACCGCCACGGCGGCGAAGTCGCCTTTGGAATAGGCCCAGGTCCGTCGCAGGATCGACAGATCCACCAGACCCAGCACCGCCACGATGATCGTGGCGGCCAGGGTGGCGTTGGGCAGGTCATGGATCAGCGGCGTCAGGAAGGCCGCCGCGAAGGCCAGGCCGATGGCGGTGAAGGCCCCGGCGGCGGGCGTCTCGGCCCCTGCGTCGTGGTTCACGACCGACCGGGCGAAGCCCCCGGTGACCGGATAGCCGCCGGTGAAGGCCGCGCCCAGGTTGGCCGCGCCCAGGCCGATTAGTTCCTGGTCCGGGTCGATCCGTTCCCGCCGTCGCGCGGCCAGCGTCTGCGCGACCGACACCGATTCCACGAAGCCGATGATCGAGATCAGCACTGCGGGCAGGGCCAGTTCGCGGATCAGCGCGGGCGACAGGCCGGGCAGGGTCAGCGGCGGCAGGCCCTGCGGCACCGCGCCGACGATGGCGACGCCCGCCCGGTCCAGCGACAGCGCCCGCACCGCGAGGGTGGTGGCCACGACCGCCAGCACCGGCCCGGCCTTGGTCAGGATGTCGGCCATGCGCGCCGGCACGCCCCGGCGCTGCAGGGCGGGCTTCATGCCGCGCCGCACCCAGACCAGAAAGCCGGTCGCCGCGGCGCCGGTCGCCAGGGTCGCGGGGTTGGCCTGGCCCAGGTTCGACAGCAGCCCGGCGGCGATCTCGACCAGCGTGTCGCCGCCCGCTGGGATGCCCAGAAGGTGGCGCAGCTGCGAGGCCGCGATCAGGATCCCCGAGGCGCTGATGAAGCCCGAAATCACCGGATGGCTGAGGAAATTCGCCAGCATCCCCAGCCGCAGCAACCCCAGCAGCAACAGGAACCCGCCCGACAGCGCCGCCAGCGTCAGCGCCGCGCTGGCGTAATCCGCCGTGCCCTGCTGCGCGACCTGGCCCACCGCGCTTGCGGTCAGCAGCGACACCACGGCGACCGGCCCCACCGCCAGGCTGCGCGAGGTGCCAAAGACCGCATAGAGCATGATCGGCACGATCGAGGCATAGATCCCCGCCTCGGGCGGCAGCCCTGCCAGCATCGCATAGGCCAGCGATTGCGGGATCAGCATGATCGTCACGATCACTGCCGCCAGCAGGTCGCCCGACAGCGCCGCCCGGTCATAGCGGCGCGCCCAGTCGAGGATGGGAAGATACCGGCTGACCATCCTCGTCACGGACCGCTTGCCCCCTTGCGCCGGTCTCATTGCGTCGCGGCCCCCCGCCGTTGGGGCCGGGTGTGCCATTTCCGGTGGCGTCCGGCCGTCAGCGGGCAGGGGCCATCGCCGTCGGTTCGCGCGTCTGCCGGGCGTCTGGCCGGGATCACAGCGCGTTGACCGGCACCTTGAGGTAGCGCCTGCCGTCGCCATCCGGCGGCGGCAGCTCGCCCCCGCGCATGTTCACCTGAAGCGAGGGGATGATGAGCCTGGGCATGTCCAGTTGCGCGTCGCGTTCGGTGCGGAAGCGGACGAACTCCTCTTTCGTCTTGCCGCCGCCGACATGGATGTTGTGGGCCTTTTCCTCGGCCACGGTGGTTTCCCAGCGGATCTCGCGGCCGTTCGGCCCGTAGTCGTGGCACATGAACAGCCGCGTCTCGTCGGGCAGGCTCAGCACCTTCTGGATCGAATCGTACAGCGTTCCGGCATCGCCGCCGGGAAAATCCGCGCGCGCCGAGCCGCCGTCGGGCATGAACAGCGTATCGCCCACGAAGGCCGCGTCGCCCATCACATGCGTCATGCAGGCCGGGGTATGGCCGGGGGTATGGATCGCCAGGCAGGTCATGCCGCCGACCCGGTAGGTGTCGCCGTCGTCGAACAGCCGGTCGAACTGCGATCCGTCGCGGCGGAACTCGGTTCCTTCGTTGAAAACCTTGCCGAAGGTGTCCTGGACCACGGTGATGCCGCGGCCGATGCCCAGCTTGCCGCCCAGCCTCTGCTGGATATAGGGGGCGGCGCTGAGATGGTCGGCATGGACATGCGTCTCGATCAGCCAGTCCACGGTCAGGCCCCGGTTGCGGACATGGGCGATGATCTGGTCGGCGTGGTCATGGCTGATGCGGCCGGCGGCATAGTCGATGTCCATGACGCTGTCGACGATGGCGCAGGCGGCCGAACCGGGATCCTTGACCACATAGGAAATCGTGTTCGTCGCCGGGTCGAAGAATCCCGTGACCTCGGGCCGGACGGACAGGTCGGGGGTATAAGGCCGCATTGACTGCTCGTTTCTTTTGAAGGGGTGACGGATCGGGCCGGGCGGCGCCTGGGCGGGCCCGGCCTGAACTGGGTTCGCGGATCAGCAGTCGCGGCAGGTTCTCAGCCCCAACAGGCTGTAAAGCGGGCAGTTGCCCATGATCGAGGTCAGCAGGAACACCGCCGCGATGGCCAGGAACAGCCAGTGCGGCAGGCCGGTGGCCGCGAAGGCGGTGCCGAATGCCGCCCAGACCAGGATGACCGCCGCGCTGATGCGCGCAACGCGGTCGAAGGTGCCCATGTTCGTCTTCATCTTTCGCCTCCGGGATTCGCGTGATGACGGATCCTCGCATCCTGGCGCCCGATGCGTCGGTGACTTGGTCACCAAGCGTTCAGGCGGCGCGGACCAGCCGTTCCAGCCCCTCGCGCCCGATCAGCCGCAGCTCGCCCCGCGCCTGCTCGATCCAGCCGCGCCGCTGGAATTCCGCCAGCGTACGCGAGATCACCTCGCGCGCGGTGCCCAGTTCGGACGCCAGGACCGCATGGGTCGCCCGCACCACGCCCCGGTCGTCGGCCAGTTCCAGCAGCCGCGAGGCCAGCCGCACGTCCATGCGCTGGAAGACGATGTCGTCGATCAGGCTGAACAGGTCGGTGATCCGCCGCGCATAGGCGGTAAAGACGAATTCGCGGAACACCGGCGAACGGGCCACCAGGTCGTCGAAGGTCTTGCGCGGAATCACGGCCGCCTCGACATCCGTCTCGGCGATGCCATCGGCGGAATAATCCTGGAATGCCAGCATGCAGGCGGTGGTCAGGACGCAGCTTTCCCCGGCGTGGACGCGGTACAGAAACACCTCTCGTCCCGTCTCGGACCGCTGCTGGACCCGGACGGTGCCCTTGAGAAGCAGCAG
Organism: Paracoccus sp. 22332; assembly: GCF_052045125.1. Classification (NCBI taxonomy): domain Bacteria; kingdom Pseudomonadati; phylum Pseudomonadota; class Alphaproteobacteria; order Rhodobacterales; family Paracoccaceae; genus Paracoccus; species Paracoccus sp. 22332. The sequence goes on along the minus strand of NZ_JBQEOI010000008.1, from coordinate 101,579 downwards.
CAGGCTGTCGGCCGACTTGCCGGGTTGGAAGACCTGGGTGCCTGCGGGCACCGCGACGATCTGGCTGCCGCGATCCAGATCGGCGCGGATGTCGGCGGGCAGGCGGCCCAGCCCCGGAAAGCGGTCGATCCAGCTTGCGCCCGCATCGCTCATCTTGTCGGTCTCCGCCCCGGTCTGATCGGCGGCGCATGGTCTGCGCCGCATCGCCCCGATTTCAAGCCGAAGCTCGCCGCCAAGACAAGGGGCGCGGCGCTTAAGCGATGCCTGGCCCCGCCTGCTGGCCCTGCAAAGCGTTCCCCAGGCCTAGGACTGCCCCCAGATCACCGCGCTTTCATGGCGCTTGATGGCGTGGCGCAGACTGTCGAAGGCGGCGATGACGTGGCCCGCGAAACGGTCCGACGCGGGCAGCCGCGGACCGCCCGCCTTGCGCATGATCCCCAGCGAGCGGTTCGGTTGCGGGATCTGATAGGGCAGCACAGCCACATGGCCGGGGTCGCGCAGCGCAAAGACGACGGAAAACGGCAGGACCGCCAGCGAGTCGGTCTCGGCCAGGACGTTCACGACGCTCATCAGCGAGCCGCCGGAATAGCGGATGTTGAGATCCGACATGCCGATGCTCATCAGGATCATTTGCAGATCCGACATCAGCGGCGATCCCGGCAGCGGCGCGACCCATGGACAGGCGGCCAGGTCGGCGGCCTCGATGGGGCGCTTGCGCATCAGGGGATGGCCCCGGCGGCAGGCGACGACGTTCCGGCCGGGCAGGATCTCCGTGAATTCGAAGCCGGGGCCGGACGACATCTCGCCCATGGCGACGATGCCCAGGTCAAGCTGGTCGCCCTCCAGCGCGGCGATCACCTCGGGCAGGTTCATATAGCTTTGCTGGATCACGATCTCGGGTTCGCGGCGCTGGAATTCGCCGACCATGCCGCTGATGATCGCGTCCATGAAGAAGGGCACGCCGCCCAGGCGGACCAGGCCCCTGGTGCCCTTGACGAATCCCTGCACCGCGTCCGAGGCTTGGCGCGACGCGGCGATGATGACGCGGCCCTGCGCGGCCAGTTGCGCGGCCAGCGGCGTCGCCTGCAAGGGGCGGCGGCCCTTGACGAACAGCGGTTCGCCCACCCGCGCCTCCAGCATGGACAGCGACCGGCTGACGGCGGGCTGGGTCAGGCCCAGCATGGCCGCACCCTCGGACACGCCCCCCGCGTCCAGGACGGCGGCAAGCTGCATGAGGTGGCGTTCGTTCAGGCGCATAGCAGAGTGCTATATTGACCATGGCAAAACTCAAGCAGTTTTCGCGGCGGCCATGCTACCACCCTTGCAAGGGGAGGGGAGGCCCCGCAGGAATGGAGGATGGGCGCGATCCCTGGGCGCATGATGCGATGCCCGTCGCGGACCAGATCGGCCGCGACCTGGCGCAGCGGCTGGCGATGGTTCCGCCGACGCGGCTGGCCCAGGCCGTCGCCCGGATCGCCCGTCACCTGCACCTGCTGATCGCCGAGTTGCACCCGTCATCCGCCGAATTCCGCGAGGCGCTGGGCTTTCTGACCCAGGTCGGCCATCACACCGACCACAAGCGGCAGGAATGGGTGCTGCTGGCCGATGTGCTGGGCGTCTCGGCGCTGGTCGAGGGGCTGAACGCCCCCCGTCCGCCGGGCGCGACCCCGAATACCGGGGCGGGGCCGTTCTATCGCGCGGATGCGCCCGACCTGCCGCTGGGGGCGGACCTGTCGCGGGACGGCAAGGGGGAAAGGCTGCGCGTGTCGGGGCGTGTCACCGACATTCAGGGTCATGCGCTGCCCGGCGCGCTGGTCGAGGTCTGGCACGCCAATGGCGCGGGCCTTTACGAAAACCAGCAGCCCCACAACCAACCCGAATTCAACCTGCGCGGCCGGTTCCGGGCGGATCCCAAGGGGCGGTTCGACTTTCTGTCGGTCATGCCGGGGGGCTATGCGCTGCCCTCGGACGGGCCGGTCGGGCGGCTGATGGCGGCGCTGGGCTGCCCGCTGGACCGTCCGGCGCATCTGCATTTCCGCGTCACCGCGTCGGGCTGTCAGACCCTGACCACGCATATCTTCGACCGCGCCCATCCCGCCCTTGGCCGCGACCCGATCTTCGGCGTCAAACCCGCGCTTCTGGCCGATTTCCGCGCCACCCGGACCCGTTCCGGCCTGTCCGAGCATCGGCTGGATCTGACCCTTGTCCTGTGCCCCTTGGGCCAGGCCGTACCCTGACATTCAAACGGAGGAAAACACATGGCTCTTGTCAGCGGATATCACCACCTGACCCTATCCACGGACGGCGCGCAGGAGGATTTCGATTTCTACACCAAGACGCTGGGCCTGCATTCGGTCAAGCGCACGGTGCTGTTCGACGGGGTGATCCCGGTCTATCACCTCTATTACGGCTCGCCCGACGGCGATGCCTCGACCATCATCACCACGTTTCCCTTTCGCAAGCCCGGCGTCTATGGCCGGCGCGGCACCAACCAGTCGCGCACCATCATGCAGTCGATCCCGCCGGGCGCTGCGGATTTCTGGGTGGACCGGCTGAACGCGCGCGGGCTGGCGGCCGAAAAGACCGCGCGCTTCGGGGCGACCCGCGTGGTCTTCGCCCATCCCTGCGGCATTCCGCACGAACTGGTCGAAAGCGACGGCGACCCGCGCCAGCCGATCGTGAACGAGGCGCAGGGCATCGGCCCCGCCCAGGGCATCAAGGGCATCTATGGCGGGCTGGTGGCCTGTTTCGACCGCACGGCGATGGACGATTTCATGACCGTCGCGCTGCCTTTGACGAAAGAGGCCGACAGCGACGAAGGCACCGTCTATCGCGTGCCCGACGCCAATGGCGTGATCCAGCGGGTCGAGGTGATCGAGGACCGCGCCTCGCCCCAGGGCACCTGGACACTGGCGGGCGGCACCATCCACCACCTGGCGCTGAACACGGGCGACGAGGAAAACCAGCTGAAGCTGCGCGCCCATATCGAGGGCCTGGGCTTTACCGACATTTCCGAACAGAAGGACCGCAACTATTTCAAGTCCTGCTATGTCCGCAGCCCCGGCGGCGCGCTGTTCGAACTGGCCTGGACCACGCCGCAGGGCTGGGCGCGCGACGAGGCGCCGGGCGAGATCGGCAAGACCCTGGTCTTTCCGCCCTGGTTCAAGGATCGCGAGGACGAGTTGCGCGCGGGCCTCGAGGCCGCGGAATTCGCATGACGGCGGTGCTGGACCTGCTGCGCTGCGGGGCGGATCTGTCGGCGGCAAGGGCGCTGTGCGTCCTTGTCCACGGCCGGGGCCAGTCGCCCGAGGAGATGCAGTCGCATGTGCTGGCGCGGCTGGATGCGTCGGGGATTGCCTTCCTGCTGCCCCGCGCGCCGGGGGCAAGCTGGTATGCCGCCCGCGCGGTCGATCCGCTGACCCCGGAAACCCGGTTGGCACTGGACGAGGGACTTGCGGGCCTGCGCGCGCTGATCCGGGATGCCCGTGCCGCCGCGCCCGGCCTGCCGCTTCTGCTGGCGGGGTTTTCGCAAGGGGCCTGCCTGTCGCTGGAATACGCCTTTGCCGGACAGGACGCGCCCGATGCGCTGGCGGCGCTGACCGGCTGCCGCGTGGGGGTGGCGGGGGATGCGCGTCCCGAACGACTTCCGCCGGGGCTGCCGGTCTATCTGACCGGCTCGGACGCCGATCCGTGGATCCCGGTCGAGGCTTTTGCCGAAGCCGCCGTGGCCCTGGGCCGATCCGGCGCCGCGCTGCGGACCGATCTCTTTCCGGGCCGGGGGCACGAGGTATCCGACGCCGAAATCGCCATGCTGGCGGCGATGCTGGGCGACATGGCGGCGGGCCATGCGCCCCGGATGGCGGCGGCGCGGTAACGGCCGGGCAGTTCATAACGCCGGGTTATGCTGGCGGCCCAAGATCCTAACCAAAATCGTCTTTCGAACGGTCATGCTTGCACGAAGGGCGCGGGTGGACCGGGGACCGCCCGCAGATCATCAGGGGAGGATGAGATGTTCACCAGACGAAAATTCCTGCGCGCGACGGCGGCGACCGGCCTGACGCTGGCCGCGCCCCATCTGTCCGCACCGGCCATCGCCCAGGGCGCGCGGATCAGGCTGGGCTATGTCACGCCCCGCACCGGACCGCTGGCGGGTTTCGCCGAAAGCGACGACTGGAACATCAAGACCTTCCTGGCATCGGAACTGGGCCGCGACTTCGAGGTGGTGGTCAAGGACAGCCAGTCGAACCCGAACCGCGCCGCCGAGGTCGCCAAGGAACTGATCCTGGCCGACGAGGTCAACCTGATGCTGGCGGCCTCAACGCCGGAAAACACAAATCCCGTGGCCGGGGTCTGCGAGGGCGAGAGCGTGCCCTGCATCACCACCGTCGCCCCCTGGCAGCCCTGGTTCATCGGCCAGCAGGGCAATCCGCGCGACCCGGCAAGCTGGCAGGGCTTCGATTACGCCTTCCATTACTTCTGGGGGATGGAGGACGTGATCCAGGTCTATACCGCCATGTGGGACCAGCTTCGGACCGGCAAGGCGGTGGGCGGGCTGTTTCCCAACGACGCCGACGGCAATGCCTGGGGCGACCCTCAGACCGGGTTGCAGCCGGGCTTGGCAGAACGGGGATATGCGCTGACCAATCCCGGCAGCTTCCAGAACCTGTCCGACGATTTCTCGGCCCAGATCAATGCGTTCAAGGCGGCGAATTCGGACATCATCACCGGCGTCCTGATCCCGCCGGACTTCGCGACCTTCTGGGCGCAGATGCGCCAGCAGGGGCTGCGGCCCAAGGCGGTGACGGTCGCCAAGGCGCTGCTGTTCCCGCAATCGGTGGAAACGCTGGGCGAGGCCGGGCACAACCTGTCGTCCGAGGTCTGGTGGTCGCCCTCGCATCCGTTTTCCTCGACCCTGACGGGGAAAAGCTCGGCCGGGCTGGCGGCGGATTTCACCGCCGAAACCGGGCGGCCCTGGACCCAGCCGATCGGCTTCGTCCATTCGCTGTTCGAGGTGGCGGCCAATGTGATGGGCCGCGTCGATGACGCCGCTGATGGCGATGCGGTGGCCGAGGCGGTGGCCGCGACCGACATGACCACGGTCGTGGGCAGGGTCGCATGGAACGGCGCGGGCGTGCCGGATTTTGCCGCGCGCAACGTCTGCAAGACGCCGCTGACCGGCGGGCAATGGCGCCGGAAGGAAGGCGGCGGCTATGACTTGGTGATCGTCGAGAACGGCGCCGCGCCCGACATTCCGACCGGCGGCAGGATGGAGGCGCTGGCCTGACCGGGCGGCACCCGCCGCTATATATCGAACCGCTATGCTAACGGGGGTTTTTCGCATTTGACTTGCGCAGATGCAGACCGCTTGATGCAGGCACTGGTTTCGCCCTCTGGGAGGCGGGCGAAGCCTTCTCGACAGGACCGATGCCTAGTCCGGGTTTCTACCCGGCCGGTGCCGCTTTGCCCGCCCCTGGGGCGGGTCGCGGCGGCGTGTCCCGTCCTGGACCGAAGGGCAGAATGGGAGGATGCCTTGGCTTCACTTGAGACGATGTTCGACGTGCGCGGCAAATCCGTGATCGTCACCGGCGGCGCCAGCGGCATCGGCCGCGCCTATGCCGAGATCCTGCTGCAACAGGGCGCGCGGGTCTGCATCTTCGACATCGACGCCGAAGGGCTGGACCGCACGGTCGCGGACCTGGCCGAAGGGGCCGGGCAGGGCGGCGAGATCTGGGGCCGGCAGGTCGATGTCGGCGACCGCCCGGCCATGGCCATGGCCTTCGACGCGGTGGCCGACCGCCATGGCCGCATCGACACGGTGTTCGCCAATGCGGGCATCGATCCCGGTCCCGGCTTCATGACGCCCGACGGCGACCGCAATCCCGACGGCGCCATCGAGAACATCCCCGACAGCCAGTGGGACCGCGGCATCGAGATCAACCTGACCTCGGTCTATACCACCGTGAAGAACGCCGCGCGGCACATGAAGCCCAACGGCGGGGGGCAGATCATCGTCACCTCGTCCATCGCCTCGCAGATCAACGAAAGCATTGTCGGCACCAGCTACATGCCCGCCAAGGCGGCGGTGAACCATTTCGTGCGCCACATGGCGATGGAACTGGGCGCCTATGGCATCCGCGTGAACGCCATCCTGCCCGGCCCCTTCATCACCAACATCGCGGGCGGGCGGCTGCGCAACAAGGCCGACCGCGCCGCCTTCGAGCGCCAGTCGCTGATCGGCCGCATCGGCGATGTCGAGGACATCAAGGGCCTGGCGCTGCTGCTGGCCTCGCCCGCCGGGGCCTTCTTCACGGGATCGCTGATCGTGATCGACGGCGGCGCCCTGACCCGCATGACCTGAACGCCGCCCCGCGCCTGGCCGGGGCGCGCGGCCCATCCAAGGGAGGAACGACAGTGACCTATTACAACAAGCTTGTCCGATCGGGCATCAGCCGCCGGTCCCTGCTGCGCGGCGCGGGCGCGGGGATGGTCTCGACCCTGGCCTTGCCGGGATACCTGCGCGCGCAGACGGCGGGCAGGATCAGGATGGCCTATATCACCCCCGCGACCGGCCCGCTGGGGCTGTTCGGGGAAACCGACGGCTATACCGTCCAGAAGATCCGCGCGGCGCTGGGCGGCACCATCACCGCCGCCAACGGCAGCACCTATGAGCTGGAGATCCTGGAGCGCGACAGCCAGTCCAACCCCAACAAGGCGGCCGAGATCGCGGGCGACCTGATCCTGAACGACGAGGTGCATCTGATGGTGCCCGCCTCGACCACCGACACGATCCTGCCGGTCATGGAGCAGTCGGAACTGTATGAAACCCCCTGCATCTCGGCCGGGGCGCCCTGGCAGGCGGTCATCATGCCGCGCGGGGGCGGCGAATTCGACTGGACCTATCATTTCTTCTGGGGCCTGGACGAGGCGCTGAACACCTATGTCGGGCTGTGGAACGGGCTGGACAGCAACAAGGTCGTCGGCATGCTGTTCCCGCAGAACATCGACGGCGAGACTTGGGGGAACGAGGATTACGGCCTGCCCGCGCCGACCCGCGCCGCCGGATACGAGGTGGTGATCCCCGGCTATTTCCAGCCGCGCACCAACGACTTTTCCGCCCAGATCGCGGAATTCAAGGCCAAAGGCTGCGAGATCATCGGCGGCATCGCCTATCCCGACGACCTCAAGACCTTCGTGACCCAGTGCAACCAGCAGGGCTTCAAGCCCAAGGCCATCACGGTCGCGGCGGCGCTGCTGTTCCCCGGCGGGGTCGAGGCGATGGGGGCCTTGGGCGACGGCATGACCACCGAAGTCTGGTGGACCCCGGCCTTCCCGTTCCAGTCCTCGCTGACGGGCCAGACCGGACGCCAGATCGCGGACGAGTGGGAGGCCGACCAGAAACGCCAGTGGACGCAGCCGCTGGGCTATTCCCATGCCCTGATCGAGGTGGCCATCGACATCCTGAAACGCTCGGCCGATCCCCTGGACCGCGAGGCCAACCGCGAGGCGATGGCGGCGACCGACCTGTCCACCGTCTGCGGCCCGGTCCGGTTCGGCGGCACGCCGCACAAGAACATCTGCACCATGCCGATCTTTGGCGGGCAATGGGTCAAGGGCGCGAACTGGCCCTATGACCTGAAGATCGTCGACAACACCGTCAACCAGCTGTTCCCGCCGGAACAGAAGATCGTCCCGATCGCCTGGTGACCATGCGCGACACCACCGAACAGGCCGAAAGGATCGGGATGGCCACGGAGATTCACCTTTCCGCGCGCGACGTGTCGAAAAGCTTCGGCGCGGTGCGGGTGCTGCACGGCGTCAGCTTCGATGTGCATCGCGGCGAGGTGTTGGGCATCCTGGGTCCGAACGGCGCGGGCAAGACCACGCTGTTCAACATGATCAGCGGCGACATCCGCCCTTCGGGCGGTGAAATCCGCCTGGGCGATGTGCCTCTGAAAGGCGAGCCGCCGTTCCGGCGCTGCAAGATGGGGATCGGGCGGACCTATCAGATCCCGCGCCCCTATTCCGGCATGACCACGTTCGAGAACCTGCTGGTCGCCTCGACCTTCGGGGGCGGCCGGTCGGAACGCGACAGCTATGGCTTTTGCGCGCAGGTGCTGGAGGACTGCGAACTGACGGGCAAGGCCAACCTGCGCGCCGGGGGCCTGACGCTCTTGGACCGCAAGCGGCTGGAACTGGCCCGCGCGCTGGCATCCGACCCGCAGCTTCTGCTGCTGGACGAGATCGCGGGCGGGCTGACCGACGACGAATCCCGCGATCTGGTGGCCCTGGTGCGGCGCATCCGCGACCGGGGCGTGACCATCGTCTGGATCGAGCATGTGCTGCACGCGCTGCTGGCCGTGGCCGACCGGCTGATGGTGCTGAACTTTGGCGAAAAGATCGCCGAGGGCGCGCCCTATGCGGTGATCGCCGACCCGGAGGTGAAGCGCGTCTATATGGGGATCGAGGGATGACCAGCGCCGTTCTTTCCACGCATGGGCTGGTGGCGCGCTATGGCGATTTCCAGGCGCTTTACGGCATCGACTTCCACATCGGCCAGGGCGAGGCGGTGGCGCTGATCGGCGCCAACGGCGCGGGGAAATCCACCTTCTTGCGGGCGGTGATGGGGCTGCTGCCGGTCGCGCCCGACATGGTGCGGATGGGCGGCCAGCCCATCGGCGGCACCCCCGCCGACCGCATGGTGCAGCGGGGCGTGGCCATCGTCCCGGAAGGGCGGCGGCTGTTTACCGGCATGTCGGTCCAGGACAACCTGCGCGTGGCCGTCGATCAGGCCGACCGGCTGGGCCGCAAGGGCGGCTGGTCGCTGTCGCGGCTGCACCAGCTGTTCCCGATCCTGAACGAAAAGGCCCGCACCCCGGTGCAAAGCCTGTCGGGCGGGCAGCAGCAGATGGTGTCCATCGGCCGGGCGCTGCTGTGCCAGCCGACCGTCCTGCTGTGCGACGAGATCAGCCTGGGCCTTGCGCCCAAGGTGATCCGCGAAATCTATGCCGCCCTGCCCGAGATCCGGGCGCAAGGCACCTCGGTGGTGCTGGTGGAACAGGATGTGGGCCTGGCCCAGTCGGCATCGGACCGGCTTTACTGCCTGCTGGAAGGCCGGGTGACGCTGACCGGCCCCTCGGGATCGGTCACGCGCGACCAGATCAGCCAGGCCTATTTCGGAGGTTCCCATGCAGTGGTTTGACGCGCTGATCCAGGGCGTTCTGCTGGGCGGCATGTATGCGCAATACGCGCTGGGCATGGCGCTGATGTTCGGGGTGATGAAGATCGTGAACGTCAGCCACGGCGATCTGGTGATCCTGCTGTCGCTGGTGGGGATCTCGCTTGCCTCATCCTTTGGGTTGGGCCCGATGGCCGTCATGGTGGCGCTGGTGCCGTTGGCGGGGGGCTTGGGCTGGCTGCTGCAAAAGGCGGTGTTGAACCGTGTGGTGGGCGAGGATCCGCTGCCCTCGCTGATCGCGACCTTTGGCCTGTCGCTGGCCTTGCAGAACCTGATGTTGCAGATCTGGTCGGCCAACAGCCGCTCGCTGCCCGGCGGCGGGATCGAAAGCCGGTCGGTGCAGATCGGCGGCATCTATATCGGCCTTCTGCCGGTGATCGTGCTGGCCGTCGCGGTCGCGCTGACCTGGGGGCTGGACCTGATGCTGAAGCGCACGCGCTTCGGCCGGGCGCTGCGGGCTGCGGCCTCGGATGTCGAGGCGGCGTCGATGACCGGCATCAACCCGCGCGCCGTCTATGCCTCGGCCACGGCCATTGCGGTCGGTATCCTGGGCTTTGCGGCCGTGTTCCAGTCGCTGCGCTCCACCGTGGCCCCGGCCGATGGCGGCGCGCAGCTGATCTATGCCTTCGAGGCGGTCATCATCGGCGGCATGGGGTCGGTCTGGGGCGCCTTCCTGGGCGCGATGGTCCTGGGCGTGGCGCAGGCCGTCGGGTTCCGCATCGACCCCGGCTTCGGCGTGCTGGCGGGGCATATCGTCTTTCTGCTCGTGCTGGCGACGCGCCCGCAGGGCCTGTTCGGAAGGGCCTGAGACATGACAATGGTTGCCATGATGCCGATGCAGGTGTCCATCCGGCGGCAGACGGCCTCGGGGCGGGTGGCGCTGGCGCTGTTCGTGCTGGCGGTGATCGGGCTGGCGGCAATGCCCTGGTGGGCCAGGACCGGCACCATCCGCATGGTGCTGGAACTGTGCTGCTATATCGCCGTGGCGCAGATGTGGAACCTGCTGGCGGGCTATGCGGGCCTTGTGTCGGTGGGCCAGCAGGCCTTCATGGGGGCGGCGGGCTATGCGCTGTTCGTGCTGGCCCAGACCTTCGGGATCAACCCGTTCCTGGCGGTCTTCCTGTCGCTGCTGGTGCCGCTGGTGCTGGCCGTGCCCTGCTATCTGCTGCTGCACCGGCTGGACGGGCCGTATTTCGCCATCGGCACCTGGGTCGTGGCCGAGGTGTTCCGGCTGGTCGCCTCGAACCTGTCTTGGGTGAATGCGGGGGCGGGCATGTCGCTGTCGGTGATGAAGGACTATTCCGCCTTTCAGCGCAACATCGCCATGTCGCTGTTCTGCGCGCTGCTGGTCCTGGTCAGCATCGGCGGCAGCTACTGGTTCCTCCGGTCACGCTTCGGTCTGGCGCTGATCGCCATGCGCGACAATCCGGTGGCGGCGGCCAGCCAGGGCGTGAACGTGCGCAGGCTGCGGTTCCTGATCTATGTCGCGGCGGCGGTGGGCTGCGGGCTGGTCGGCGCGGTCTATTTCATGGCGCAACTGCGCATCAATCCGCCCTCGGCCTTCGATCCGATGTGGTCGAACCTGGCGATCTTCATCGTCATGGTCGGCGGCATTGCCTCGATCGAGGGGGTGCTGATCGGCACGCTGATCTATTTCATCGCGGACCGCTGGTTCGGCGAATATGGCGCCAGCTATTTCGTCGTGCTGGGCGTGATGACGGTGCTGGTCGCGCTCTATGCCCGCACCGGCATCTGGGGCATGATCTCGAAACGCTGGGACGCGCCCTGGTTCCCGATCCGCCGCCACCTGGTTCTGGAAAGGGACAAGCCATGAAGGCCGTCATCTTCGATGCTGTGGGCCAGCCGCTGCGCACGGGCAGCCGCCCCGACCCCGCGCCCGCCCCGGACGAGGTCGTGCTGCGCGTCGCCGGTTGCGGCATCTGCGGCAGCGACCTGCACATCACCGAGGATCCCGCGCCCTTCGGCATCGGGCCGGGCTTCGTGCTGGGCCACGAGATCGCAGGCGAGGTGGTGGCGGCGGGGGCCGAGGTCCGCGACCTGCGCCCCGGCGACCGGGTGGCGGTGGTGCCGATGCGCGGCTGCGGCCGCTGCCCGCGCTGTCTGGCGGGCGATCCGGCGCGCTGCCCCGACATGGTGCTGATCGGCGGCGGCTATGCCGATTACGTCACCGTCGCCGCGCGCCAGTGCCAACGCCTGCCCGACGGCGTGGCGCTGTCCGACGCCGCCCTGGCCGAGCCGCTGGCGGTCGCGCTGCACTGCATCGTCCGGTCCGGCATGAAGCCGGGCGACCGGGTGGCGGTGCTGGGCGCCGGTCCCATCGGGCTGCTGGTCGCCTTCTGGGCGCGGCGGATGGGGGCCGGCCATGTGGTGATGGCCGACCTGCACGATCATCAGCGTGACCGCGCGCTGGCCTTGGGGGCCACGGGATTTGCGCTGTCCGGCCCCGCGCTGTCCGAAAACCTGGCCGACCTGTGCGGCGGCGCGCCGGATATCGTCTTCGAATGCGTGGGCAAGCGCGGGTTGTTGCAGGCCGCGGCCCAAGCGGTGCGGCTGCAAGGCAAGGTGGTCGGCGTCGGGCTGTGCATCGGCGGCGACGACTGGGATCCCTTCGTCGCGCTGTCCAAGGAAATCGACCTGATCTTCAGCGTCTTCTTTCATCAGCGCAACGAATTCGGCATGTCGCTGGACGCGCTGGCCGCCAGTCCCTTTGCCCCGCAGGCGATCATCACCGACCGCATCGGCCTGTCGCAGGTGCCGCAGGTCTTCGAATCCCTGCGCCGCCGCACCACGCAATGCAAGGTGCTGATCCAGCCCGAACTGTCCTTAGGAGAATAAACATGGCCGTGAACTTCGAAACGCTGGAATACGACATCGGCGGCGTGCGGACGGTGGTGAAGGCCCTGGGCCGGGGCAGGCCGGTCCTGTTCCTGCACGGCGCGGCGACGCTGGAGGGCTTCGATTTCGCCGAAGGTCTTGCCGACCGCTTCCGCGTGCTGCTGCCCAGCCATCCGGGCATGGGGCTGTCCGGCCCGGCGCCGCATGTGGCCGACATGTCGGACATGCTGCTGCATTACCTGAACCTGCTGGATGTGCTGGACCTGACCGAAAAGCCGCATCTGATGGGCTTTTCCATGGGCGGCTGGATGGCCACCGAACTGGCCGCCATCGCGCGGGATCGCTTTGACAAGCTGGTGCTGATCGCCCCCGCCGGGCTGAACGATCCCGCCCATCCGGCGACCCCGCTTGGCGGCATCGCGCCGCAGGATTTCCCCGGCTATCTGACCCATGACCCGGCGGTCGCGGCGCGCTTTTTCCCCGACGGCAGCGATCCGGCATTTGCCGAATCCTTCGGCGCCGACCGCGCGCGGGAAGGCGATCTGGTCGGGCGGCTTTGCGCGCCCTTCGGCATGGGCCATCCGAACCTGCGCCGCTTCATGGCGCGGATCACCAATCCGACCCTGCTGGTCTGGGGCGAACAGGACCGGCTGCTGCCCGCGTCCCAAGCCCCGATCTGGCTGGAAAACCTGGCCGCCGCGCAATTCCTGTCCGTTCCCGACACCGGCCATCTGGTGCCGCAGGAACGTCCCGAGACCCTGAAGACAATCGGCGATTTCCTCGCCGCCTGAACCCATCCTTGGAGGAGGAGCAAGATGAACAAGCCCATGAACCACAGCTATTGGGGCAAGACCGTCGATTACCGCGATATGCGGAAACGGATCGCCCAGATCGGCCCGCAGCTTGAAGCCAATGCCCCGGCGGACGAGGCGGCGGGCGAACTGACGCCCGAGACCTTCGCCCTGCTGAAACCCCTGCGCTTCTCGCATCTTCTGGCGACCGAGGAACTGGGCGGCGCGCAGATGCGCCCGACCGAGGTGCTGCAACTGCTGGAGGCCGTCAGCTATCATTCCGGCTCGGCCGGATGGGTGTCGATGGTGCATTGCTGCATCGGCGCCATGTCGGCGGCCTTCCTGCCCGACAGCGCGGTCGAACGGCTGTTCGCGCCGGGCACCGACAACCGCTTTTCCGGCCAGGGCGCGCCGCTGGGGATGCTGAAGAAGGTCGAGGGCGGATACACGCTGACCGGCAAGTGGAGCTATGGCTCGGGCTTTTCGCACGCCACCTGGTCGCATTCGGCCTGCTTCGTGGACGACGGCACCGGCAAGCCCGCCAAGGACGAGGCGGGCGATGTCATCGTCATGTGCGCCCATGCGCCGATCCCGGAACACAAGCAGCTTGGCAACTGGGACGTGCTGGGGCTGAAGGGCACCGGGTCCATCGACTATTCCGCCGAGGATGTGTTCATCGCCGAGGATCTGGTGTTCCCGATCCTGACCGCGCCGCCGCAGCGCCTGAAGGAACTGTTCAGCCTGGGAATCGTCGGGCTTGCCGCCATCGGTCATACCGGCTGGGCGATGGGCACCGGGCGGCGGATGCTGGACGAGATCGCGGGCTTCGCGCGGTCCAAGTCCGGCCGCGCCGGGCTGATCGGCGAAAGCGAGAAATTTTGGTACGATTATGGCCGCGCCGAGGCCGCCTATCGCGCCGCCCGCGCCTTCGTGATGGAGGTCTGGGCCGAGATCGAGCATCTGGCCGAAAGCGGGCAGATGATGACCACCCGCCAGATCAGCCTGGTCCATCTGGCCAAGGCGCAGATCCACGAGGTCGGCGTCGATGTCTGCAACTTCGCCTATCGCGCCTCGGGCGGGGCGGGGCTGCGCGCGGGCGTGATCCAGCGGACCTTCCGCGACATGATGGTGGCGGCGAACCACTTCACCGTGGCGCCGTCGCTGGTCACCTCGGCAGGGCGCGACCTGGGCGGGCAGTGGTCCGACCGGGTCTGGCAGTTCTACGACCTGATCGAGAAGAAGTAAGCCATCTTCCGGGCCGGGGCACCCTGGCCCGGCACCAAACCCGGAGCGCGCCGATGACCGACCAACCGCTTTCGCAGGCCTTTCGCGAGGCTTTCCGCTGCCATCCCGCCGGGGTGGCCGTCATCACCGCCGATCCGGGCGACCGGCCCGTGGCGATGACCGTATCCTCGCTGATCTCGGTCAGCGCGGAACCGCCCACGGTCGCCTTTTCGCTGTCGTCGCGGTCGGGGTCGACGGCGGCGGTGTTGCAAGCGGGCGCGGTGGTCGTCCATCTGCTGCGCTATGACGATCTGGCGCTGGCGCAGCTTGGCGCGACGCCGGGCGCGGACCGTTTCGGCCCCGGCATCCCCTGGCGGCGCCTGCCCTCGGGCGAGCCGCGCTATGACGGCGTGGCGACCTGGTTCCGGGGGCGGATCGTCGGGTCGCTGCCGGTTGAGGGCGCGACCGTGGTGGTCGCGGAACTGCTGGAAGGCGCGGCGGGCCATCCCCCCGGCGCGCCGGAACGGGAATCGCTGATCTATCTGGACCGTCGGTGGCATCGCCTGCGCGAGGCGGCGGACGGCCATGCCAGCCTGACGCTGATGGACGAGGATCCGCGCGATGTGTTCCGCTGACATCCCGGTCGCGCCTTCATAACGAAAGGCGATATTGCTGCCGGATCATCCGATCTAAATCGCCCTGATCCGCTCTTAGGGTGGTGCCAGGCAGACCGGCCAGAAGGGGAGGGGAGCCATGGCAATTCTGTCGCTGCGGGACGTGTCGAAACGCTTCGGCGCGCTGACCGTGGCCGAGGCGGTCAGCTTCGACCTGGCCCCCGGCGAGGCGTTGGGCATCATCGGCCCGAACGGCGCGGGGAAATCGACGCTGTTCAACCTGATCACCGGCAGCCTGCGTCCCGACCGGGGCGGCATCATCCTGGACGGGCGCGACATCACCGCCCAAACGCCGATGCAGCGTTGCGTCAGCGGCATCGGCCGGTCCTTCCAGATCCCGCAGCCCTTCGACCACCTGTCGGTCTATGAAAACCTGCTGGTCGCGGCCCGCTTCGGCGGCGGCGTCGATGCCGCGCAGGCGCCCGGCCACTGCATGGACATCCTGCGCCGCACCGGGCTGGCGGGCCTGGCCGACCGCAAGGCTGGCGGCCTGCCGCTGCTCAGCCGCAAGCGGCTGGAACTGGCCCGCGCCATGGCGACGAAGCCGCGCGTGATCCTGCTGGACGAGATCGCGGGCGGGCTGACCGAGGCCGAATGCGGCGAACTGGTCGCCACCATCCGCGCCATCCACGCCGAGGGCACCGCGATCCTGTGGATCGAGCACGTGCTGCACGCGCTGACGGCTGTGGTCACGCGGCTGATGGTGCTGAACTTCGGCCGGGTGCTGATGATCGGCCCGCCCGACCAGGTCATGGCCGCCCCCGAGGTGCGCGAGATCTATCTGGGGATCGAGGCATGAGCGCACTGTTGCAGGTAACCGGGCTGACGGCCCATTACGGCGATTTCCAGGCCCTGTTCGGCGTGGATCTGACGCTGGATCCCGGCCAGACCCTGGCGATCATCGGTGCGAACGGGGCGGGCAAGACCACGCTGATGCGGGCGATCACCGGCATCGCGCGGGTCACGGGCGGGTCGATCCTACTGGACGGGCAGCGGCTGGACCGGATGGCCGCGCCCGAGATCCTGCGCGCGGGCGTCGCCATGGTCCCCGAAGGCCGACGCCTGTTCCCCAGCCTGACGGTCGAGGAAAACCTGCGCATCGGCGCCCATGCCCGGCAGGGCAGCGGCTTCTGGACGCTGCCGCGCATCCATGACCTGTTCCCGATGCTGCGCGACCGCCCCGACCACCCCGCCACCGCACTGTCGGGCGGCCAGCAGCAGATGGTCGCCATCGGCCGGGCGCTGATGTCGAACCCGCGCGTCCTGCTGTGCGACGAGCTGTCGTTGGGCCTCGCCCCGGTGGTGATCCGCGAGATTTATGCCGCTTTCCCGGCCATTCGCGACAGCGGCACCGCCATCGTCGTGGTCGAACAGGACATCGGCCAGGCGCTGAAGGTCGCCACCCGCGTGCATTGCATGATGGAGGGTCGGATCACCCTGTCGGGCGCCCCCGCCGATCTGGAGCGCGAGGCGATCCATGATGCCTATTTCGGGGTAAGACAGGGATGATCTGGCTGGACACGTTGATCCAGGGGCTGATGCTGGGCGGGCTTTACGCCCTGTTCGCGGCCGGTCTGTCGCTGGTCTTCGGGATCATGCGGCTGGTCAATCTGGCGCATGGCGACCTGATCGTGCTGGGGGCCTATCTGATCCTGGGGATCGGCACGGCGACCGGGCTGAATCCCTTCCTAGCCGCCGCCCTTGCGCTGCCGCCGATGTTTGCCTTGGGCTGGCTGTTGCAGACCGCCCTTCTGAACCGCGTGCTGGGCGAGGACATCTTGCCGCCGCTGCTGGTCACCTTCGGACTGTCGGTGGTGATCCAGAACGCGCTGCTGATGGGGTTTTCCGCCGACAGCCGCAAGCTGCCGATCGGCCCCGTCGAGGCGCAGTCGCTGGCCTTGGGGCCGGTGAACCTGGGGGTGATGCCGCTTGTGACCTTCGGCTCGGCCGTGGCGGTAATCTTCGGGCTGAACCGGCTGTTCTATCGCACCGCGCTTGGCCGCGCCTTCCGGGCCACCTCGGACGATCCGGTGACGGCGCAGCTGATGGGGATCCGGCCGCAGCGCGTCTTTGCCGTGGCGACCGGCATCGCGCTGGTGGTGGCGGCGATCGCCGCGCTTTACTTGGGCGCGCGGGCGAATTTCGACCCCTCGACCGGACCCGCGCGGCTGCTTTACGCCTTCGAGGCGGTGATCATCGGCGGCCTGGGCAGCCTGTGGGGCACGTTGGCCGGGGGCATGGTGATCGGCGTGGCGCAGGCCTTGGGGGCGGCGCTGAAGCCGGAATGGCAGATTCTGGCGGGGCACCTGGCCTTCGTGGCTGTGCTGCTGCTGCGCCCGCGCGGGCTGTTTCCACGCGCCAATGACTAGGGGTGGGCCATGAAAACGCTGCTTCCTCCCGCGATGCTGATCCTGGCGGTGGTCCTGCTGGCGGCGCTGCCGGTGATCGGCAGCCGCGCGCTGGTGCAGGATCTGTTCATGGTGCTGTGCCTGCTGGTGCTGGCGCTGAACTGGAACATGCTGGCGGGCTTTGCCGGGCTGGTCTCGGTGGGCCAGCAGGCTTTCGTCGGCATCGGCGCCTATGCGATGTTCGCCTGCGTCATCCTGTGGGGCATGGATCCGCTGGCGGGCGTTCTGGTCGGCGGGCTGGCCGCCATGACCCTGTCCGTGCCGGTGGCCTTCTTTACCTTTCGCCTGAACGGCGCCTATTTCGCCATCGGCACCTGGGCGGTGGCCGACATCGCCCGGCTGGCCCTTGGCCAGTGGAAGGCGCTTGGCGGCGGCACCGGAACCGCGCTGCCGAAGGCCGCCGTTCAGGACATGCCGGGGATCGAGGCGATCCGCGCGCTGATCGGCGGATCGAAGGCGGCGGCGGTCGATGCGCTGACCTATTGGCTGGCCCTGGGGCTGGCGGCGGCGATGCTGGCGGCAAGCTGGGCCTTCCTGCGTTCGCGCATGGGGCTGGGCTTGCAGGCGGTGCGCGACAATCCGGTCGCGGCGCGGTCGGTCGGGGTGGACCCGGTGCGCCTGAAGGCGCTGGTCTTTCTGCTGACGGCCTTCGGCACCGGCCTCTGCGGCGGGCTTCTGTTCATCCAGATCGGGCGGATTTCCCCCGACGCGGCGTTCTCGCTGCTGGACTGGACGGCCTTCGTCATCTTCATCGTCGTGATCGGCGGCATCGGCACGCTGCCTGGCCCGGTCGTCGGCGTGCTGGTCTTCTATGGCCTGCAAACCCTGCTGGCCGATTACGGCACCGTCTATCTGATCGTCCTGGGGCTGATCGGCATCGCGATCATGCTGTTCGCGCGCCGCGGCCTGTGGGGCAGCTTCGTCGAACGCACCGGTCTGGATCCCGTGCCGCTGTCCCATGCCGCGCCCCGGCCCGTCCCGACACCCGAATCCTGAGGAGGAAGACCCGTGAGCTATTTCACCGAAGCCAATTCAACCGCCACCGTGAACGGCCGCATGGGCCCCGGAACCGATCCCCGGTTGGCGACGGTCATGGAAAGCCTTGTCCGGCACCTGCATGACTTCGTGAAGGATGTCGGCCTGACGCAAGAGGAATGGGAATACGGCATCGGCTTCCTGACCCGCACCGGCCAGATCTGTTCGGAGGAGCGGCAGGAATTCATCCTGTTGTCGGACGTGCTGGGCGTGTCGATGCTGGTCGATGCGATCAACAACCGCCGCCCCCAGGGTGCGACCGAAAACACCGTCTTCGGCCCCTTCCATGTGGACGGCGCGCCGATCCGCCAGATGGGCGACTCCATCAGTCTGGACGGCAAGGGCGAATCCTGCCTGTTCGAGGGCCGGGTGCTGGATCTGGACGGCACCCCTGTCGAAGGCGCGACGGTGGATGTCTGGTCCGACAATGCCGACGGCTTCTATGACGTGCAGCAGCCGGGCATCCAGCCGAAATGGAACAACCGGGGCCGCTTCATTACCGGGCCGGACGGACGATACAGCTTTGTCGGCATCAAGCCGGTCAGCTATCCGATCCCCGATGACGGGCCGGTCGGGCAGATGCTGTCCCATCTTGGCCGTCACCCCTATCGGCCGGCGCATATGCACTATCTGGTCACGGCGCCGGGTTATCAGCGGCTGGTGACGCATACCTTCGTGGGCGGGGACGAATACCTGACCTCGGATGCGGTGTTCGGCGTCAAGGACACCCTGGTCGCCCCCTATGAACGGCTGGAGGGCGGCGACACGCTGTGGCGGTCGCCCTTCGATTTCGTCCTGGTTCCGGTCTGAGGCCGCCATGCCCAACGTCAAGATCTATATCGACCAGGCCTGCTATGACGCCGTGCGCCCGGCGGTGTCCGACCTGCTGCCGGACCTGCGCAAGATGCTGTGCGATCTGCTGGAGGTCGCGCCCGCCGCCTGCCAGTTCGCGGTGCTGCCGGTGCTGGGGCTGCCGGACCAGCCCAGGATCAATGCCGAACTGCACCTGATGCCGCGCCCGTCGCGGACGCGCGACCGGCTGGAACAGGTGGCGGCCGGGACGCGCGACAGCCTGTCGCGGGCCAGCGGCCTGACGGTCGCGGTCAGGATCGCCCAGCTTGATGCCGCGACTTATGTGGCGCTGAAATGATCAGCCGCGCCGCCGGGTGATCTGCTGGTCATGGTCCATCCGCGCCTGCAACCGCTGGCATTCGGCCAGCAGGAACGCGGTCAACTGCCGCACCGCAGGGGGCAACTGGCGGTCGGACACCCGCAGGATGCCCAACTGGCGTTCGGCATGGTCGATCTTCAGCGGCAGCGCCTCGAGCGGGATGGTGCGGCGCGACAGGAACACCACCGAATAGGGCAGCACCGTCAGCGCGTCCGAGCCCGCCAGCACCGACTGGATCGAGGCCAGCGTCCCGCCAGAGAAGTTCACGCGGAAATCCTCTTGCCCGATGGATTTCAGCGCCCGTTGCAGGTCGCGATACAGCGGGCTGTCTATGGGCGGCGCGATCCAGGCATAGGGCGCGATATGGTTCAGCGTGATGCCTCGGGTGCGGGTCAGCGGATGACCGGCGCGGCAGGTGATCACGTTGTTGCCCGACAGCAGCGGCGTGAATTCCAGATCCGGCGGCACCTGTCCGGGATGCAGCGGCAGGATCGCGACATCCAGCCCGCCGTTCCGCAGCCCGGCCTCGAGCTGGTTCAGATAGCCATAGGACTGGTCGATCTGCACATCGGCATGGCGCGACTGGAACTCCGCGATCATCGAGGCGACCACCCCGTCCATGAAGATCGGCGACCCGCCGACCCGCAGCCGCCCCGCCAGCCCCTGGCGATAGCGTTGCACCAGCAGGCTGGCTTCCTTGTTGGCGCGGTGGATGCGGCTGCCCAGCCGCGCCAGGCTGGCGCCCAGTTCGGTCGGGCGCAGCGGGCGGCGCCCCGGCTCGAACAGCGGCAGACCGATCCGCGCCTCCAACAGCGCCATCGACCGCGACACCGAGGGCTGCGACTTGCCCAAGGCCTCGGCCCCTTCGGTCAGGCCGCCCTGTTCGACGATGGCCGCCAGGATCTCCAGGTGTTCGCTGTCGAGTTTCATAGCATGACGCTATATTACGGCGCGCATATCCGATCAATATTCCTGTTTCGCCGAAATAGACTTATCCGCAAGAAAGAGGGAGCGACCATGTCCTTTTACCGCGACGAATTCACCGCGCGCAGCGCTGCGGTGCGCGTGCGTTTCGGCGCAGGCGTCCGCAAGGCGGTGGCCGAGGAGATCGAGGCCCTGGGCGCCCGCCGGGCGCTGATCCTGACCACGCCGCAGCAGGCCGCCCTGGCCGACGATTTCGCGGCGCTGTGCGGGCGCGCGGCGGTCGGCCGCTTCACCGGCGCGGCGATGCACACGCCGGTGGACATTTCCGAACAGGCCACGGCAGTGGCGCGCGACCTGGGGGCGGATGTGCTGGTCTCGGTCGGCGGGGGATCGACCACGGGCCTGGGCAAGGCCATCGCGCTGCGCACCGACCTGCCGCAGATCGTGGTGCCCACCACCTATGCGGGGTCCGAGGCGACCGGGATCCTGGGCCAGACCGAAAACGGCGTGAAGACCACGCTGACCAGCCCCAAGGTCCAGCCCGAGGTGATCCTCTATGACGCCGAACTGGTGACCAGCCTGCCGGTCGGGATGACCGTGACCAGTGCCCTGAACGCGATGGCCCATGCGGCAGAGGGGCTTTACGCGCGCGACCGTTCGCCCCTGTCCTCGCTGATGGCGGTCGAGGGGCTGCGCGCCTTTCGCGACAGCCTGCCCCAGGTGGCGGCGCGGCCCTATGATGTGTCCGCGCGGGGGCAGACGCTGTATGGCGCATGGCTGTGCGGGACGGTGCTGGGACAGGTCGGCATGGCGCTGCATCACAAGCTGTGCCACACGCTGGGCGGCAGCTTCGATCTGCCGCATGCCGAAACCCATGCGGTGATCCTGCCCCATGCGCTGGCGTTCAACGCGGTTGCGGTGCCCGACCTGCTGGCGCCAGTAACGGATCTGTTCGGCCATGGCGATCCGGGTCTGGGCCTGTGGCATTTCGCCCGCGACGCCGGGGCGCCCCTGGCGCTGCGCGACCTGGGGCTGAAGGAAGCCGACCTGGACCGGGCGGCCGACCTGGCTTCGGCCAACCCGTACTGGAACCCGCGCCCGGTGACGCGCGACGGCATCCGCGGCCTGTTGCAGGCCGCCTGGGCGGGCGACCGGCCCGCCACCTGATCCTTGGGCGCGGGCAGGGAGGCCCGCCCCGCTGCTGCATATCCTTGGGAGGACTTCATGGCAGACATTTCCACCGATGTGCTGATCATCGGCACCGGCCCCGCAGGCTCGGCCACGGCGGCGCTGCTGTCCAGCTACGGCATCGCCAACATGGCGGTGAACCGCTATCGCTGGCTGGCCAACACGCCGCGCGCCCATATCACCAACCAGCGGACCATGGAGGTGCTGCGCGACCTGGGCCGAGAGGTCGAGGACGAGGCCTATCTGTTCGCCACCCACCAGGAACTGATGGGCGAGAACATCTTCTGCGAAAGCCTGGCGGGCGAGGAGATCGGCCGGATGAAGGCCTGGGGCAACCATCCGCTGTCCAAGGCGGAACACCTGATGTCCTCGCCCACGAAGATGAACGACCTGCCGCAGACCTTCATGGAACCGCTGCTGTTCAAGACCGCCTGCCAGCGCGGCACGCAGGCGCGCATGTCCACCGAATACCTGCGCCACGACCAGGACGCGACCGGGGTGACGACGACC
The DNA here is from genome assembly GCF_052045125.1 of Paracoccus sp. 22332. NCBI lineage: Bacteria > Pseudomonadati > Pseudomonadota > Alphaproteobacteria > Rhodobacterales > Paracoccaceae > Paracoccus > Paracoccus sp. 22332. Next base: position 79,563 of record NZ_JBQEOI010000008.1, on the reverse strand, counting down.
TGCCTGGACCGGCTGACGGGCCGCGAATTCACCATCCGCTCGAAATATCTGGTCGGCGCCGATGGCGGCAAGTCGCTGGTGGCGGACCATGTGGGCCTGCCGTTCGAGGGCAGGATGGGCGTGGGCGGCAGCATGAACATCCTGTTCCGGGCGGATCTGTCGCGATACGTCGCCCATCGGCCCAGCGTGCTGTATTGGGTGATGCAGCCCGGCGCGGATGTCGGCGGCATCGGCATGGGGCTGGTGCGGATGGTGCGGCCCTGGAACGAATGGCTGATCGTCTGGGGCTATGACATCAACGGCCCCGAACCCGAGGTCACGCCCGAATTCGCCACCGGCGTCGCGCGCCAGCTGATCGGCGATCCGGATCTGGAAATCGAGCTTCTGTCCGCGAACACCTGGACGGTGAACAACTATTACGCGACCCGCACCAGCCAGGGCCGGGTGTTCTGCATGGGCGACGCGATCCACCGCCATCCGCCGTCGAACGGGCTTGGGTCGAACACCTCGATCCAGGATGCCTTCAACCTGGCCTGGAAGCTGGCGATGGTGCTGAGGGGACAGGCGGGCGAACGGCTGCTGGACAGCTATGACGCCGAGCGCGCGCCGATTGCGAAACAGATCGTCACCCGCGCCAACCAGTCCATCGCCGAAACCGGCCCGATCTTCGCAGCACTTGGCATGGCCGAAGGCGTCAGCCCCGAGCAGATGCAGAAGAACCTGCAAGCCCGCACCCAGGGCACCCCCCAGGCCGAGGAGCAGCGCGAGGCGATCCGCAAGGCCATCGCCTTCAAGAAATACGAATTCGACGCCCACGGGGTCGAGATGAACCAGCGTTACCGTTCGGATGCGGTGGTGACGGACGGCCAGATCGAACCCGCCTTCGCGCTGGATGCCGACCTGCATTACCAGCCGACGACCTGGCCGGGCGCGCGGCTGCCCCACGCTTGGCTCTATCGCCACGACACCGGGGCCGAGGTCTCGACGCTGGACCTGTGCGGGCACGGCCGGTTCACGCTGCTGACCGGCCTGGGCGGCGAGGACTGGGCGCGGGCGGCCGAGGCGCTGGCCGCCGAACTGGGGATCGAGATCGCCACCCATGTCATCGGCCCGCGCCAGGCCTATGTCGATCACAGCGGCGACTGGGCCCGCCTGTCCGAGATCCGCGACGACGGCTGCCTGCTTGTCCGCCCCGACCACCACGTCGCCTGGCGCGCCATCACGAAAAGCACGGCCCCGAAGGCGGATCTGACGCGGGTGCTGAAGGCCGTTCTGGCGCGTTAGGCTGCGTCCCCGGGGCTGCCCGCAGCCGGTGGCGCCGCGTCCTGTGGTCCGCAAAAGGCGTCGTACAGAACCTGCATCACCCGGCGCGCCGGGTCGCTGTCGATCCGGTACCAGATTGTCTGGCCGTCGCGGCGCCCGGCGATGATGCGGTCGCGGCGCAGGATCGCCAGATGTTGCGACACGGTGGAATCGCGGATGCCCAGAAGGGCCGCAAGCTGGCCCACGGATTTCTCGTCCTGGGCTAGCGCGCAGAGGATCATCAGCCGGTGCTGGTTGCCAAGCGACTTCAACAGCCCGCTGGCCTGATCGGCTGCGGCGCGCATGGTTTCGGGATTCATCGCAAGATCGGGGGTCATCCGCAGATATATACGGGAATCCGCAGATCTTTCAAGGAAAGACGCGCCACGCCGGTGACGCGCGCGGTTCTTGCAGGGGCGCGCCGGGGGCTGTAAACCCCGGCCAACGAAAGGAAACGTCATGTCGATCACCGAGGATCAGGCCCGCAAGGTCGCCCATCTGGCGCGCATCGCGGTCGATGACGCCGCTTTGCCCGCCCTGGCGCGAGAGTTGAACGGCATCCTGCATTTCATGGAGCAACTGAACGAGGTCGACGTGACCGGCGTCGAGCCGATGACCGGCGTCACCCCCATGCGCCTGAAGCGGCGCGAGGATGTCGTGACCACCGGAGAGATGGCCGACAAGATCCTCTCCAACGCCCCCGACGCGCGCGAGGGCTTCTTTGCCGTGCCGAAGGTGGTGGAATGACCGATCTGAACAGCCTGACCATCGCCGAGGCGCGCGATGCGCTGCGCAAGGGCGACGCCACCGCCCTGGACCTGACCGAAGCCTGCCTGACCGCCATTGAAGGCGCGGGCGCGCTGAACGCATTCGTCCACAAGACGCCCGACATCGCGCGCGCGATGGCCCAGGCCGCGGATGCGCGGATCAAGGCGGGTGACGCCACCTCGCTGACCGGGATTCCGCTGGGCATCAAGGACGTGTTCTGCGTGAAGGGCGTGCCCAGCCAGGCCGCCAGCCGGATCCTGGAAGGCTTCCGTCCTGAATATGAATCGACCGTCACGCAGAACCTGTGGAACGCGGGCGCGGTGCTGCTGGGCAAGCTGAACCAGGACGAATTCGCGATGGGCTCGGCCAACGAATCCAGCTGCTATGGCCCGGCGGTGAACCCCTGGAAGGTCGATGACCGGCAGTTGACGCCGGGCGGCAGCTCTGGCGGGTCGGCGGCGGCGGTGGCGGCGGACCTGTGCCTGGCCGCGACCGGCACCGATACCGGCGGCTCGATCCGCCAGCCCGCCGCCTTCACCGGCATCGTGGGGTTGAAGCCCACCTATGGCCGGGTCAGCCGCTGGGGGGTGATCGCCTATGCGTCCAGCCTGGACCAGGCCGGGCCGATGACCAAGACCGTGCGCGACGCGGCGATCATGCTGGGCGCGATGGCCTCGGTCGATCCGCAGGATTCGACCAGTGCCGAACATCCGGTCCCGGATTACGAGGCTGCGCTGACCGGCGACATTCGCGGCAAGCGCATCGGCATCCCGCGCGAATACCGCGTGGACGGAATGCCTGCGGAAATCGACGCGCTGTGGCAGAAGGGCGCCGAGATGCTGCGCGAGGCCGGGGCCGAGATCGTCGAGATCAGCCTGCCGCATACGAAATACGCGCTGCCCGCCTATTACGTCATCGCGCCCGCCGAGGCGTCGTCGAACCTCGCGCGCTATGACGGGGTGCGTTATGGCCGCCGCGCCAGGCTGGGGCAGGGCGACGGCATTGTCGAGATGTACGAGAAGACCCGCGCCGAGGGCTTCGGCCCCGAGGTGCAGCGCCGCGTGATGATCGGCACCTATGTCCTGTCGGCGGGATTCTATGACGCCTATTACAACCGCGCCCGCAAGGTCCGCGCGCTGATCAAGCGCGACTTCGACCAGGCCTTCGCCGACGGCATCGACGCGATCCTGGCGCCGACGACGCCGTCAGCGGCCTTTGGTCTGGGGTCGGTGGACAGCAGCGATCCGGTGCAGATGTATCTGAACGATGTCTTCACCGTCACGCTGAACCTGGCCGGGCTGCCGGGGATCGCGGTGCCGGTCGGCCTGGACAAGCAGGGCCTGCCGCTGGGCCTGCAACTGTTCGGCCGCCCCTTCGAAGAGGGCGATCTGCTGAACCACGCCCTTGTCCTGGAACGCGCGGCGGGATTTGTGGCCAAGCCCGATCGCTGGTGGTAGGGTCGCGTCGATGGCATATCCAGGAGGCATGATGCGCGGCTGTCTGATCCTTTCGGTGCTGGCCCTGGCCGGCTGTGGCGAGCATCTGGGCTGGAACCCCAACTACAACTTCGCCCCGACCCGCTATGGCGAATATCGCGCCACGCGCGAGGCGGCCCTGGTGACGGGGGCGGAATCGCCCAAGACCATTCCGGTGACGCGGCCCTTCTATGCCCCGACCGGCGCCGACATCGCGGGCCGCAATCCGGTGCCGGTTCCCGCGACCATGGGCGTCGGCAAGGTGCGGGTGGTCAAGCCCGCGCCCGCCTCGGCCCCCGCCCGCAGCCCGAACGCGCCGGTCGTGATCGTTCCCCCCTCGATGCGGACGGGCGGCCAGCCGCCGCTGTGATCGCGGCTTTCCCCAGCCCCAACCATGGCGACAGGCGCGGGCAGCGCCCGGAACTGATCGTCCTGCATTACACCGGCATGGCGGACGCGGTCCAGGCCCGCACCCGGCTGTGCGATCCGGTGGCCGAGGTCAGCGCCCATTGGCTGGTTCACGAGGACGGCCGCGCGGACCCTCTGGTCCCCGAGGATCGCCGCGCCTGGCACGCGGGCGCGGGCGCCTGGCAGGGCCGCGACGACGTGAACTCCCGCAGCATCGGCATCGAGATCGCCAATCCTGGCGACCGTCCCTTTCCACTGCGCCAGATGGACGGCGTGGCCGCGCTGCTGCGCGACATCATGGACCGCTGGGGAATCGGCCCTCGGGGCGTGATCGGCCATTCCGACATGGCGCCCGGCCGCAAGATCGACCCCGGCCCGCGCTTCGACTGGCGGCGCCTGGCGCGTGAAGGGCTGGCCCTGACGGGGGGCAGCGGACCGGACCTGCCGCTGGAGGACAGCCTGACCCGGATCGGCTATCCCCCCGCCGATCCCACGACCCGCCTGACCGCCTTCCGCCTGCGCTTCCGCCCTTGGGGGCAGGGCCCCGAGAACGAGGCCGACCGCCGCTGCGCGGCCTTCGTCGCGGCGTCCCTGGCAGCCCCGGACCGCGCCGCCCTGGTCTGAAATCCCGGGCTTTGCCGTGGCGCAAAGATTTTTGTCCGGCACTCGAAATTTACGCTTGCGCCCCCCTGCGCCTTTGCCTAAACACCGCCCCACGCCGCCCGTAAAGACGGGCTGCGCCAGAAAGTGGCCCGTTCGTCTATCGGTTAGGACGTCAGGTTTTCAACCTGAAAAGAGGGGTTCGACTCCCCTACGGGCTGCCACCTTTCACCGTAAGTAATTGATTTTGCTAGAAATTTCAGAACGCAACTTTTCTGCCTAAGAAATGCCTAGAGTTTCACGGGGTACCTTTTGACCCGAAGCGCCCCGGAACCGATCACGAAAACGTGAATTCTACTTCTTTGAAGCCTTCGCCTTCCCTTCGGCAGACTGCCCTACTTTGACGCCTGCCTTGAACGCCCATTCCATCGCGCGGGCGATTTCGCCGTTGGTATCCGAGTTGAAGCCGTACTTTGTGCGTTCGGCCTTGCCTGCGGTAATGTGCTTGGCGATACGCCGGAAGGCTTCCTTCCGTTCCTTTGCTTCTGCTTCTTCGATCGGGGTTTCCCCCAACACCCAAGCCGCCACTTCTTCGGGCGGTAGCTGCTTCATGCGAATGTAAAGCGGGTGGTCCTTGATACTGCGGCTGTACATGCGTGCCCCTTTCGCCCGTCGTTTCGGTACTTTTCGCGTGTCGAGCCCTTGCGTGATTGATGCAACGCCCGACAAAATGCGGTATATGTTCCGATTATGGTCTGCGATGGGGGCGGCTATGGCAAGAGTATCTACGACGACCGACTACGTTGATTTGGACGGCGACTATGGCACGGTCGCAGGTGTCGAAGTGACATGCGACAGGTGCGGGCATTCGGAAGAAAGCTTCGGCACCGACGAACCTTCGTTGCTGCGTTGCGCAGCCCTGCTTAGGGAAAACTGCCTGAAGAATGAGAAGAACTACTACGACGTTTCGCCATAAAGAAGCCCCGGCCAGCTTGACGCCAACCGGGGCGAGTAGCCGCCCGGAAACCCCTTAATGCGCGGCGGGCAGATATGGGCGAATGAGGGGGCAGTATCCGGCGGTACTCGCGCCCGCGCCACCGCCGACTGTTGCCGTGATCCGGTGCGGCCCGCTGCCTGGCAAGTCATAGCCGCGCCAGGGTAAGGCGCCGGGCGTGATGTCCAGCCAAGCCCCATCGTCCCAGACCTCGACCAGTTCCAGCGTCGCAGGCGCCAGCGGCGTTTGCCAATCGTCGTCCCCCTCGACCAAAGGAGCGGCTCCAAGCCGCGACAAGTCCAGGCTGGGGAAGCTCCTGCTCCTGGGCAGGTCTTTCCCGCAAAAGAACTTTCCCGCGAACAGGCCCCCGATGCACCTGTCCTCGGTGGGAAATCCGGGCTAGCGCAGGGGCATCGGCACCGTCTCGGCCGGGGCGAGATATTCGATCAGCACCGCGGACATGTCGTCCTGGCGTTCGCCCCGGCAATATTCCGACACCGACCAGGCCATGGATTCCAGGAACACATGGCCCCCCAGGAAGGCGTTGGTGCGCAGGATCGCCTCGACCCCGTCGTCGCCCAGCAGGCGGCCACCGGGGTTCGTCGCCTCGGTGATGCCGTCCGAACAGATCAGCAGCCGGTCGCCCGGCTCCAGGATCACGTCGATCTCGTCGAAGATCGGGTTTTCGAAGACGCCGACGGGCATCCCGCCATTGCCCAGCGGCAGGACGGTGCCGTCGGCGCGTTGCAGCACCGGGTGGGGATGGCCAGCCTGGACCATGCGCAGCCTGCCCGTCGTGTGATCGAGATCGGCATAGATCATCGTGTAATAGGTATCGGTCGCCATCTCCTCCAGCATCATGTTGTTGAAAAAATGCGCGAGCGCAGCCGGGCTGACGGCGTCGGTCCCGGTCTGGGCCGCGCGCAGCGCCACGTTCTGATCGGCCGATCCCGACAGATGCACCGACAGTTGCGCAGTCAGCAGCGCCGCAGTCACCCCGTGGCCCGACACGTCCAGCGCATAGATCCCCACCCGTTCCGGACCGATCGGAAAGAACCCCACCAGGTCGCCGCCGATATGGCCCGCCGGGCGCAGCAGCAGCGACAGCTGGATCTGCCCGAAGCGCCCCGACCGCTGCTTGACCAAGCCCTGTTGCAGCTTGCGTGCCTCGGTCAGGTCGCGGTCGATGGCGGCCTGGGTGTCGCGCAGCTTGTCCAGCGCGGAACGAAGCTGGGCATTGCTGGCGCGCAGATCCTCCTCGACCCGCAGGATGCGTTCTCCGGCGGCCAGACGGGCCAGCAGTTCCTGTTGCGCGACCGGCTTGGCCAGGAAATCGTCGGCCCCCGCTTCCAGCCCGCGGGCGATATCCTGGTGATCCTGGGCCGAGGTGAGCAGCACGAAATAGCCATAGTTGCGCCGTTCCCCGGCCCGGAAGGCCCGGCACAGATCCAGTCCCGATTCCAGCCCGTCCTGCCCCGGAAACGACCAGTCGGACAGGATCATGTCGGGTTCGCTGCGCTGGCACAGGCGCAGCGCATCGGCGACCGAGGCGGCCTCCATCACCTCGTAACGGGCGCGGCGAAGCTGAATCGCGAAGATGCGCCGCTGCGCGGAGCTGGCGCTGACGATCAGCACCCGCCGCATCAACCGGGCGCCCGAGGGTGGGGCAGCGGACGGGATCTGGTGATTCGGGCGTTTCATGACCAAGGTGATAACCCCTTGGCGGTAAAGGCCCCGTTAAGCGCGGATCGTCTCGGGCGGGTCAGACCAGCAGTTCGGCCAGGATCTCGTCGTTGGTGATGTCGCGATAGACGAAGCCCGCATGATCCAGCCGCGCCTTGAGCGTGGTCAGGTTCTGCGGCGCCGAGGTCTCGATGCCGATCAGGATCGACCCGAAGTTGCGCGCCGATTTCTTGAGATATTCGAACCGCGCCACGTCGTCTTCGGGGCCAAGCAATTCCAGGAAATCACGCAAGGCGCCGGGCCGCTGCGGCAGCCGCAGGACGAAATATTTCTTCACGCCCGCAAAGCGTTGCGCGCGTTCCTTGACCTCGGGCAGGCGCTCGAAGTCGAAATTGCCGCCCGAACAGACGCAGACCACCCGCTTGCCCGTCAGGTCGCCCAGATCGCCCAGCACGTCGATGGCCAGCGCGCCCGCAGGTTCCAGCACCACGCCTTCGGTGTTCAGCATCTCCAGCATGGTGATGCAGATCCGGTCCTCGGGCGCCAGATGCACGTCCTGCGGGCTGAACCGGCGCAGCGCCTCGAATGGCAGGGCGCCGATGCGGGCCACGGCCGCGCCATCGACGAAATTGTCCACGGCGGGCAGCGCGACCGGCGCGCCCTGTTGCAGCGCCGCCTGCAGGCTGGCCCCGCCCAGGGGTTCGGCAAAGGCGAAACGCGTGTCGGGCGCCCTCTCGGCGAAATAGCGCGTCATCCCGGCCGACAGCCCGCCGCCGCCCACCGGCAGCACCACCAGATCGGGCGCGCCGCCCAACTGCTCCAAGATTTCCAGGCCGACGGTCGCCTGGCCCTCGATCACATCGGCCGAATCGAAGGGCGCCAGGAACTGCGCGTCCTGTTCGGCGGCAAAGGCCTGGGACGCGGCCAGCGTCTGGTCGAAATAGTCGCCGGTCAGCACGATCTCGACCGCGTCGCCGCCGAAGACCTTGGTCTTGTCGATCTTCTGGCGGGGGGTCGTCACCGGCATGAAGATCGTGCCCCTGGCCCCGAAATGGCGGCAGGCATAGGCCACGCCCTGCGCATGGTTGCCCGCGCTGGCGCAGACGAAATGCGCGTTCCCCGCGGCCCCCGCCGTCACCCGCTTGCGCATGGCGTTGAACGCGCCGCGCAGCTTGTAGCTGCGGACCGGGGTCAGATCCTCGCGCTTGAGCCAGATGTCCCCGCCGTATCGGGCCGACAGATGGTCGTTGCGCTGCAAGGGCGTCGGTTCGAACAGGTCGCGGATGGCGGTTTCGGCGTTGCGGACCAGATCGGCGAAAGAGGGGGCGGCGAGGGTGGGGGCAGTGTTTTCCATGCGCTTGCGCATGACGCCAAACGGGCGGTTTGGCAAGGGTTCAGCGCAGGGGGCGACCCTCGACATAGTGGCCCCAGAGGGTGGTCACAACGGATAGGCCGATAAAGGTGGACAGCCAGTAAGCGATCGCCGACAAGATCACGACCAGGGATGTTGGCAGGCCGATGGCTAGGAACATATCGAGCATGGCTTCGATCACTTCATAGCTGACAAGCCCCATGATCGTCAGCAGCACGATTGTCCCTGCCGCCGGTTTGAGCGCGCTCCAAGCAGCACCGATAGGGCGGTGCGCCCCGACAGCCGCCCCAGGCAGGGCCGTGCCCAAGACCAAAGTTAAGGCGTAAAGCAGAACGGACAGCACAAGGATGGCGATGAACGTCAGGGCAGGAATGCCGCCCTGGTGCACTGCGTAGAGGACACCGATGGTTACAAGCATCGCCGGAATCATGAGGATAACGGTAAGCACCATCGTTCCGACATAACGCCAGAAGGCCGCGCGCGAGGGCGGGGCAAGAAGATTCTTGGATTCGTCAAGCAGGACGAAACGATGCCAGCGCACGGCGAGCCAAGCCATCAGCAGGACAAGAATCAAAAAGACCGTGAAGAGGAAGCCGCCGACAGAGCCGTCTTGTCTGTGTGCAAATGCACCAATGACGAAGAGCCCAAGCCCGGCCGCAAGACCAACCATCAAAGGCAGAACCGACATCACCAACGCCTGCCGGAAATTCCCGAAGACCTGCCGCAGCGCATGCGCCAGAATACGAAATGCCTGCATCAAATGCCCCTCATCAACAACACCGTTCTATCCCGCCTCCGGCCCTTGTGACAACGCGCCAACTGCCTTATTGCCCCGGAAACTTTGCCGAAGGGTTAACCGCATGTCTGACGCGCCGAAAAAAGTCGTCCTTGCCTATTCGGGCGGGCTGGACACCTCGATCATCCTCAAGTGGCTGCAAACCGAATACGGCTGCGAGGTCATCACCTTCACCGCCGACCTGGGCCAGGGCGAGGAACTGGAACCCGCGCGCCAGAAGGCCGAACTGCTTGGAATCGCGCCGGAAAACATCCACATCGAAGACCTGCGCGAGGAGTTCGTGCGCGACTTCGTGTTCCCCATGTTCCGCGCCAACGCGGTCTATGAGGGGCTGTATCTGCTGGGCACATCCATCGCGCGGCCGCTGATCTCCAAGCGGCTGGTGGAACTGGCGCACCAGCACGGCGCCGACGCGGTGGCCCATGGCGCGACCGGCAAGGGCAACGACCAGGTGCGGTTCGAGCTGTCGGCCTATGCGCTGGATCCCTCGATCAAGGTGATCGCGCCCTGGCGGCTGTGGGATCTGACCAGCCGCACGAAGCTGATCGAATTCGCCGAGCAGAACCAGATCCCCATCGCCAAGGACAAGCGCGGCGAGGCGCCGTTCAGCGTGGACGCGAACCTGCTGCACACCTCAAGCGAGGGGAAGGCGCTGGAAAACCCCGCCGAGGCGGCGCCCGATTACGTCTATCAGCGCACCGTGAACCCCGAGGACGCGCCCGATACGCCGGAATTCGTGGAAATCACCTTCGAGCGCGGCGATGCGGTGGCGATCGACGGCCAGGCGCTGTCGCCCGCCACGATCCTGACCCGCCTGAACGAGCTTGGCGGCAAGCACGGCATCGGGCGGCTGGACTTCGTGGAAAACCGCTTCGTCGGCATGAAGTCGCGCGGCATCTATGAAACGCCGGGCGGGACGATCCTGCTGGAGGCCCATCGCGGGATCGAACAGATCACGCTGGACAGCGGGTCCGGGCACCTCAAGGACAGCCTGATGCCGCGCTATGCCGAACTGATCTACAACGGCTTCTGGTTCAGCCCGGAACGCGAGATGCTGCAAGCCCTGATCGACAAGTCGCAGGAACATGTCAGCGGCACGGTGCGGTTGAAGCTCTACAAGGGCCTTGCCACCTGCGTCGGCCGCTGGTCGGACCAGTCGCTCTATTCCGAGGCGCATGTGACGTTCGAGGACGACGCCGGCGCCTATGACCAGAAGGACGCGGCGGGCTTCATCAAGCTGAACGCGCTGCGGCTGAAGCTGGTCGCGAACCGGAACGCGCGGGCGAAGTAACAGCCCCTGTCTGGACCGAAGGCCGCGGCATCCCCCGCGGCCTTTTCTTTTGCCCGGACCTGTCCCACAGTGGCGGCGACCAGCGAAAGGCCCGCGCCATGACAGACCGACCCGCCCGCATCGCCATCGTCACCGTTTCGGACCGCGCCGCGCGCGGCGAATACGAGGACAAGGGCGGCCCCGGCGCCGAGGCCTGGCTGCGCGCCGTGGTGACCTCGCCCATGGAGATCACCCGCACCATCATCCCCGACGGCCGCGAAGGCGTAGCCGCGACCCTGCGCGAACTGGTCGAGGGGGGCGCCGACCTGATCCTGGTGACCGGCGGCACCGGCCCCGCGCCGCGCGATCAGACCCCCGAGGCGGTGGCCGACGTGGCCGAAAAGGAACTGCCCGGCTTCGGCGAGGAAATGCGCCGCGCCTCGCTGGCCGAGGTGCCGACCGCGATCCTGTCGCGGCAAACGGCGGTGATCCGGGACGCGACGCTGATCATCACGCTGCCGGGGAAGCCAGGGGCGATTGCGACGTGTTTGAATGCGGTGTTCGCGGCGGTGCCGTATTGTCTGGACCTGATCGGGGCAGTGAGGATCGAGACGGATGCAGGGAAGGTGAGGGCGTTTAGGCCAAACACGTAGGAGAATTTTCTCCACTTTCTTACTACGCAAACGCAAGCTGCCAGTCTGTCCATTTTTGACGCTTGCGTGTCCAAAATGGACGTGATAAAGTCCCTTTTTGACACTTGATGTCGATGGCTCACGTTGGAACTTGAAGATGACAAAAAAATATGCCTTCTGGAATAACAAGGGTGGGACTGGCAAAACTAGTTTGGCCTTCCAATCTATAACGCTTTATGCTGAAAAACATCCAAAAGAGCGGATCCTTGCAATTGATGTTTGCCCACAGGCCAATTTATCTGAGTTAATGCTTGGAGGTCTTAACAATAAAGGAAGTGATAAGCTTCTTGCGCAGCAAGGACTAGTTCCTAGGTGTAGCATCGGAGGATATTTCCAACTTCGGTTGCCGTCGCCTTATACTGTGCCTGTTTTTTCTCCTTCAGATTTTATTACTCATCCTAACTCTCATAATGGAGCTATTCCTACCAACATTGATCTGGTGTGTGGCGATCCGCTCCTTGAGCTTCAAGCCAATGCCGTTAACACTCTTGCTAATAACCAGATCCCTGGCTCAAACCCTTGGATTGAAGTAATCGACTGGCTACAAGACTTCATTTCGCCGATTGAAAGTGAATATGATGTCATATTTTTTGATTGCAATCCCAGTTTTTCACTTTACACACAAATAGCACTAGCCGCAGCGGATTTGTTGGTTTTGCCTGTTATGGCAGATGATTCCTCTCGGCGAGCCATTCAAAACGCATTCTCTTTGGTTTATGGATTAAAGCTTCCCTCGGATATTTATCTAGCCTTTGCTTTTGCAACTAGGCTAAAAGATGCTGGACGAAAGCTTCCAAAAGTTCATCTCATAATGAAGAATCGCCTGACGCAATATATGGGAGCTGCATCAGCTTACGCGGCAGTACTAATAGCAATTGAGAAAGATGTAAAAGGCTTACTGAAGACAAATCCTGAAATATTCAACTTTACTTCCATATCAAAAGGTTTTGTTGAAATGCGTGATTTTGGAACAACGGGCGTGGTTGCATTTGCAAAAGGACAGCCTATGTCGCGGGTTAGAGTTGGTAAGCAGACGGTCAATGGTCATCGTGTTCAAGTCAAAAAAGAATATTTAGACAACGCCAATTCTGCTCTTGATGAGGCAGTGGCAAGGCTGTAGTTAGATTTTTGCAGGTGGTGCATGTGTCACATGCACCACCTGCAAAATGCGATAGCGAAATATCATCCCCCCAGCCACCCCACCACCACCGGCGCGATCACCGCCGTCAGAACCGCGTTCAACCCCATCCCGATCCCTGAGAACGCCCCCGCCGTCTCGTTCACCTGGAACGCCCTCGCGGTCCCGATCCCATGCGCGGCGACCCCCACGGCAAAGCCTCGCGCCCGCCAGTCCCGCACCCGCAGCGCGTTCAGCAGCGGCGTCACCACCACAGCCCCGAAAATCCCCGTCAGCAGCACCAGCGCCGCCGTGAGCGTGGGCTGGCCTCCGATCCGTTCGGCGATGCCGATGGCCACGGGCGCGGTGGTCGATTTCGGCGCCAGCGACGCCAGCACCGGACCCCCGATTCCGAACCCCCGCGCGATCAGCAGGGCGGACACCATCGCCACCCCGGACCCGACACACAGCCCCGCCAGCATCGGCCACAAGGCGCGGCGGACGCGGGGCAGGTTGTCGTACAAGGGCAGCGCCAGGCAGACCGTCGCGGGGCCGAGCATGAAATGGACGAACTGCGCGCCCTCGAAATAAGTCGCGTAATCGGTGCCCGTCACCCCCAGCAGCGCCGCCAGCAGGATCACCGCGATCAGCACCGGGTTGGCCCAGCTTTGCCGCCCCGCCGCGCGGAACAGCGCGTCGCCGATCACATAGGCCGCCAACGTCGCGGTCAACCACAGAAGCGGCCCTTCGGCCAGATAGGACCAGATCAGCAGCGGATCAGCCATCGCCGTCCCCCTTGACCCCCGAGGGATCGACCGAGCCGGTCCAGCGCGCCACCGCCTGGAAGGCCAGCGCCCCGGCCGCGATGGCCAGCACCGTCGATCCCAGGATCGCCAGCGCCAGCCCGATGCCGTGTTCGCGCAGCACCGGCAGATGCGCCACGACGCCGACGCCCGCCGGAACGAAGAACAGCGACAGATGCGACAGCAGCCCCTGCGCGGTGGGCCGCAGCCGGTCGGCCAGGGACGGGCGCAGCACGCAGGCCGCGACCAGCAGGCACAGGCCCACCACGGGGCCGGGCAGCGGCAGGTCCAGGGCGCGGGACAGGGCCTCTCCGGCAAGCTGGAAGGCCAGAATCAGGGACAGGGCGGCGATCATGGGCCGATCCTAGCCGAAATCGGCCCGCCAGCTATACGCATCTTGTGGAAACTGTATCGCCCCGCGCCAGATATAGTTGACTCGGGCGCCTGCAATAGGACAATCCCCGGCGGAACGAAAGGAACCCGCTTGCGCTTCGACCGGCTGCGACTGAACGGCTTCAAAAGCTTCGTAGACCCGACCGACCTGGTCATCCGCGAGGGGCTGACCGGCGTGGTCGGCCCGAACGGCTGCGGCAAGTCCAACCTGCTCGAGGCGCTCCGCTGGGTCATGGGCGAGAACCGCCCCACCGCCATGCGCGGCGAGGGGATGGAGGACGTGATCTTCGCCGGAACCTCGCGCCGGTCGGCCCGCGCCCATGCCGAGGTGGTGCTGACCGTCGACAACCGCGCCCGGCTGGCGCCCGCCGGGTTCAACGACGAGGACAGCTTCGACATCGTGCGCCGGATCACGCGGGACGCGGGGTCGGCCTACAAGATCGCGGGCAAGGACGTGCGGGCGCGCGACGTGCAGATGCTGTTCGCGGATGCCTCGACAGGGGCGCACAGCCCGGCCTTGGTGCGGCAGGGGCAGATCAGCGAATTGATCAGCGCCAAGCCGCGGTCGCGCCGCCGGATCCTGGAGGAAGCGGCAGGGATCAGCGGGCTTTACCAGCGGCGCCACGAGGCCGAACTGAAGCTGAACGGGGCCGAGGCTAACCTGACGCGGGTGGACGACACGCTGGACCAGTTGTCCACCCAGGCCGCCAGCCTGGCCCGGCAGGCCCGTGCCGCCGCGCGATACCGCGAGATCGGCGCGGCGCTGCGGGCGGCCGAGGGCGCGCTGCTCTATCGCCGCTGGTCCGAGGCCGAGGCCGCGCGGCTGGCCGCCGCCGAGGCGCTGGCAGCGGCGATCCGCGAGGCGGGCGCCGCCGAGGCCGCGTCGCGCGAGGCAGCGGCCCGGCGGGAAGCCACGGATGCCGCGTTGCCCGACCTGCGCGAGGAAGAACAGGTCGCCGCCGCCATCCTGTCGCGCCTCGTCGTCGAACGCGAGGCCCTGGACGAGGCTGACGCTCGTGCCGCCCAGGCCATCGCCGGGCTGCAAGCCCGTACTGCCCAGCTTGCCCGTGACATCGAGCGAGAGGAATCGCTGAATCGCGACGCGGGCGAGGTCGTGGAACGGTTGGCCTGGGAGCGGGCCGAACTGGACAAGGCCGGGCAAGGCCATGACGCGCGCCTGGACGCCGCCGCCCATGCCGCGGACGAGGCCGCCGAGGCGCTGCGAGAGATCGAGGCGCGGCTGGCGGAGCTGACGGACGAGGCTGCGCGCCTTGCCGCGCGGCACCAGTCGGCGGAACGGTTGGTCGCGGATTTGCGCGCCATGCTGGACCGATCCGACCGCGCCGCCGCCGAGGCGCAGGCCCTTGCCGACCGCGCCGCCGAGGCCGGGGCGGCCGCCCAACAGGCGCTTGCCGGGGCCGAACAGGCGCAGGACGCCGCCGCCGCCCGCGCCGAGGCTGCCGAGGACGCGCTTGCCGGGGCCGAAGCCGCGCGGGCCGAGGCCGAAGCCGTGGAAGCCGCCGCCCGTATCGCCCGGGCCGAAGCCGAGGGCGAAGCCAGCGCCTTGGCCGCCGAGATGGCCGCCTTGCGCAAGCTGGTGGAACGCGGCGGTTCCGGGGGCAGGGCGGTCCTGGATCAGGTGACGGTCGCCAAGGGCCACGAGGTGGCCTTCGGCGCGGCCTTTGGCGACGACCTGCGGGCGGGCCTTGCGGCGGATGGCGAAAGCGGCTGGCACCTGCTGGCCGGTTGGGACGATCCGCAGCCCTTGCCGGATGGCGCGGCGCCGCTGTCTCCGCATGTCGCCGGGCCGGCCGCCTTGGCGCGCAGGCTGTCTCAGGTGGGGCTGGTCGGCGACGCAGCGACGGGCGCGGCGATGCAGTCCGGCTTGCGGCCCGGTCAGCGTCTGGTGACGCCTGCGGGCGATCTGTTCCGCTGGGACGGAATGCGGGTGATGGCGGGCGAGGCGTCCTCGGCCGCCGCGCTGCATCTGCAACAGGTGAACCGGCTGGCGGAACTGGCAGATCAGGCCGCGGGCGCCGAGGCTCGGTCCGCCCACGCCATCGAACGGCACGAGGATGCCCGTGCGGCCCTGGCCGAGGCGACCGTCGTCGAGAAATCCGCCCGCGACGCCCGCCGCGATGCCGAACGGCAGTTGTCCGACGCCGCGCGCGCCCTGACGCGGGCGGAATCCGACCTTTCCATGGCCCGCAGCCGGGCCGAGGCTGCGGCGGCGGAACTGGCGCGGCACCGCGCCGATGCGGGCGATGCGCGGGGGCGGCTGGCGCAGGCCGAGGCCGCCCTGGCCGACCTGCCCGACCGGGGCGATGCGGCCATGGCCCTGGAACACGCTCGCACCGGGGTCGAGGCCGCGCGGATCGCCACCATGGCCCGCCGCGCCGCCCTGGACGAATTGAAGCGCGAGGCCAATGCGCGGACCAAGCGCCTGCAAGAGATCGCCAAGGAGGAATCCGGCTGGACCCTGCGGCTGCAACAGGCAGGCACCCGCGCGTCCGAACTGATCGCGCGGCGCGATGCCGCGATGGCCGAACTGGCCGATGCCGAGGCCCAGCCCGCGCTGTTGGCCGAACGCCGCGCCAGCCTGCGGAACCGCGACGACGATGCGCAGGCCCGTCTGTCCGCCGCCCGCGACGCGTTGTCGGTGGCCGAGGACGCGGCCCGCGCCGCCGCCCATGCCGAGCGCGAGGCCGAGCGGCTGGCCTCCGAGGCGCGTGAGGCCCGCGCCATGCGCGAGGCCCGCACCGAGGCGGCCCGCGACGCCGAGGCCGCCGCCCGGATCCGCATCCTGGAAGAGGCGGAGACCACGCCGCAGATGCTGCTGGCTTCGTTGGGGCAGGCCGCGACCGAAACCGCCGCCGCCGTGCTGGAGGATCAGATCGCTCGGTTGCGCACACAGCGCGACGGTTTGGGCGCCGTCAACCTGCGCGCCGACGACGACAAGCGGGAGCTTGAGGCCGAACGCGACCGCCTGGCGGCCGAGAAGGCCGATCTGGAAGAAGCGATCCGCAAGCTGCGCGCGGGCATCGGCAGCCTGAACCGGGAAGGCCGCGAACGGCTGCTGGCGGCCTTCGACACGGTGAACGCGAATTTCACCACCCTGTTCACCACCCTGTTCGGCGGCGGCGAGGCGCGGCTGGTGCTGGTCGAATCCGACGATCCGCTGGACGCGGGGCTGGAGATCCTGTGCCAGCCGCCGGGCAAGAAGCTGTCCACCCTGTCGCTGCTGTCGGGGGGCGAACAGACCCTGACCGCCATGGCGCTGATCTTTGCCGTCTTCCTGGCCAATCCCGCGCCGATCTGCGTTCTGGACGAGGTCGACGCGCCTCTTGACGACGCCAATGTCAGCCGCTTCTGCGACCTGCTGGACGAGATGACGCGCCGCACCGACACGCGTTTCCTGATCATCACCCACCATGCCGTCACGATGTCGCGGATGGACCGGCTGTTCGGCGTCACCATGGTCGAACAGGGCGTC
Source organism: Paracoccus sp. 22332 (assembly GCF_052045125.1). Classification (NCBI taxonomy): domain Bacteria; kingdom Pseudomonadati; phylum Pseudomonadota; class Alphaproteobacteria; order Rhodobacterales; family Paracoccaceae; genus Paracoccus; species Paracoccus sp. 22332. Next base: position 62,397 of record NZ_JBQEOI010000008.1, on the reverse strand, counting down.
AGCCAGCTTGTCAGCGTGGATCTGAAACGCGCCGAGGCTCTGGTCGCGTGACCGGGGGCGGGTTAGGGTGCGCCGCGAATCCGCAAGCAAGGAGACCGCGATGAGCATCGAAGCCACCCTGGCCCAGAAGGGCATCACCCTTCCCGCAGCGCCTGCGCCCGCCGCGAACTATGTGCCCTTCGTGCAGTCTGGCAACCTGATCTTCGTCTCGGGCCAGATCAGCCAGGACGACAATGGGCTGATCAAGGGCCGCCTGGGCGACGGCATGTCGGTCGAGGACGGCGCCGCCGCCGCGCGCCGCTGCGGGCTGTCGCTGATCGCGCAGCTGAAGGCCGCCATAGGTGATCTGGACCGGGTGCGCCGGGTGGTGAAGCTGACCGGCTTCGTGAACTCGACCCCCGACTTCACCGACCAGCCCAAGGTCGTCAACGGCTGCTCGGACCTGATGGTCGAGGTGTTCGGCGATGCCGGCCGCCACGCCCGCGCCGCCGTATCCGCCCCCGCTCTGCCCCTGGGCGTCGCGGTCGAGATCGAAGCCATCTTCGAGATCGCCTGATGGCGTTGCCCGCCGCCTTCCTGACCCGGCCGATCGCCCATCGTGGCCTGCACGGCCCCGGCATTCCCGAAAACAGCCTGGCCGCCGCCCAGGCCGCTGTCGACGCGGGCTATGCGATCGAACTGGACATCCAGCCCGCCGGGGCAGAGGCGGTGGTGTTTCACGACTATGACCTGCGCCGCCTGACGGGGCGGGACGGGTTCATTTCGGCGCTTGACCAGGCATCGCTGGCCGGGCTGCGCCTGCTGGGCGGCGACCAGCCGGTCCCGACCCTGCGGCAGTTCCTGGATCTGGTCGCGGGCCGGGTGCCCCTGCTGATCGAGATCAAGGACCAGGACATGCGCCTGGGTCCGCAGATCGGAGATCTGCACCGGCGGGTGGCGCAGGAGGTGCAGGGCTATGACGGTCCCGTCGCGGTCATGTCCTTCAACCCGCATGTGGTCGAGGCCTTCCACCGGATCTCTCCCGACATTCCGGTCGGCCTGACCACCTGCGGCTTTGACCCGGACGACTGGCCGGGCGTCGCCCCGGACACCCTGCGCCGCATGGCCGATATCGACGATTTCGACCGCAGCGGCGCCTGCTTCATTTCCCATGACAAGGCCGATCTTGCCAATCCGCGCGTCGATGCGCTGAAGGCGCAGGGCGTGCCGATCCTGTCCTGGACCATCCGCAGTGCCGAGGAGGAGGCCTCGGCCCGCCAGGTGGCGCAGAATATTACTTTCGAAGGCTATCGCCCGACGGGTTGACCGGGGGACTTCACGTCCCCCGGACCCCCTGTGGGATATTTGGACAAAGGTGAAAAACCTGCGCGATTGTGAGGGGGCGGCGGCTGACAAATCTGACCCAAGCCCCTAGCTTCCGGGCATGAGCGCGCTGACCCTGTCCACCCATTCCTCCATCGCCGCGATTCCCGCTGACACCTGGGACGGGCTGGGCGACGGCAACCCCTTCACCACGCACCGCTTCCTGCGGGCGTTGGAAGACTCCGGTTCGGTCGGGCGGGGAACGGGCTGGCAGCCCCTGCATGTGACGCTGGAGGAGGACGGCCAGGTGGTCGCCGCCGCGCCGCTTTACGCCAAGTCGCACAGCCAGGGCGAATACATCTTCGACCACGCCTGGGCCGAGGCCTATATGCGCGCGGGCGGCAGCTATTATCCGAAATTGCAGGCCGCCGTGCCCTTTACCCCCGTGACCGGCGCCCGGCTGCTGGCGCGCGACCCCGCCATGCGGCAATCGCTGCTGGCCGGGATGACGCGGCTGGCCGAACGCGGCGGGGCGTCCGGCGTCCATGTCACCTTCTGCACCGAGGCCGAGGCGCAGGCGGGGGGCGAGATCGGCTTTCTGCCCCGCGTCACCCAGCAGTTCCACTGGCTGAACCGGGGCTATGGAAGCTATGACGACTTCCTGAGTGCGCTGTCCTCGCGCAAGCGCAAGGATCTGCGCAAGGAACGCGCCCGCGCGCAGGCCTTCGGCGGCACCATCGGGCACCTGACCGGGGATGACCTGAAGCCGCATCACTGGGACGCCTTCTGGGCCTTCTATCAGGACACCGGCAGCCGCAAATGGGGACGACCCTATCTGACGCGGGCCTTTTTCGATTGCCTTCACCAGACCATGCGCGACGATATCCTGCTGGTTCTGGCCGAACGCGACGGACAGCCGGTCGCCGGGGCGCTGAACTTTCTGGGGCCGGACGCGATCTATGGCCGCTATTGGGGCTGCGTCGAGGACCACCCCTTCCTGCATTTCGAACTGTGCTATCACCAGGCCATCGACATGGCCATCGCGCGCGGCCTGTCGCGGGTCGAGGCCGGGGCGCAGGGCGAACACAAGCTGGCGCGGGGGTACGAGCCCATCGCCACCCATTCGCTGCACTGGGTCGCCGACGAAGGGTTCCTACGCGCCCTGGCCGATTACCTGGTCCGCGAACGCGGCGCGATGGGCGCCGAGATCGAGGCCCTGGCAGATTTCACGCCGTTCCGGAAGGGCTAACCGGCAGTCGCCCGCCGGTCGCCAGGCTCAGACTTTTTCCAGCAGCGCCTCGCCCGCGCTGACGCTGCACTGGCCGGGGCTGTCCTCGATCTCGATCACCTCGAAGACGCCGTCCTTCAGCAGGGCGGCGAACCGCTTGCAGCGGCCGAAAAGCCCGGCCGGAGGCGCGTCGAAGTCCAGGCCCAGGGCCTTGGTCAGGCTGCCGTCGGCATCGGCCAGAACCTCGATCCCCGCCTTGTCGGCGCCGGTGGACTTGGCCCAGGCATCGGCCACGAAGGGGTCGTTCACGGTCAGGCAGACGATCCGGCCGACGCCCTTGTCGCGGAACGCGTCGGCGCTGCGCACGAAGCTGGGCATATGCGCGTTGGTGCAGGTTCCGGTGAAGGCGCCCGGCACGCCGAACAGCGCGACGCGGCCTTGGGACAGATCGGCGGTATCCACGGCCTCGGGGCCATTGGCGCCGACGCGCAGCAGCTTGCCCGCAGGCAGCTTGTCTCCGACGGTGATGGTCATGTTGTCCTCCTGAATTGCAACGGATTCGCGGCGACTATAGGGTGCGGTCCCAGGACAGGCCAGCAGGCCGCAAGGGGCAGGGACGGCCATGAGGATCGTGATCGTGGGGGCAGGGCAGGCGGCGGCGTCCATGGCGGCGCGGCTGCGGGCCAAGGGGCATGACGGCGAGATCGTGGTGATCGGTGCCGAACCCGCCGCCCCCTATCAGCGCCCGCCGCTGTCCAAGGCCTATCTGCTGGGGCAGATGGGGCTGGATCGGCTGGTGCTTCGGGGGGACGACTGGTGGCGGGATCAGCGCATCGCCCTGCGGCTTGGCGAAACCGCGCGGGCCATCGACGCCGCGCGGCGGGTGGTGGCGACCGACCAGGGCGAAGTGGCCTATGACGCCTTGGCCCTGACGACAGGCGCCCATGCCCGCCGCCTGCCCGCCGTCATGGGGGGCGATCTGCCCGGCGTCCATGTGATCCGCTCCCTGGCCGATGTGGACGCCCTGGCCCCACAGATGCGGTCCGGTCGCCGCCTGATCGTCGTCGGCGGCGGCTATATCGGGCTGGAGGCCGCGGCCGTCGCCCGCAAGCTGGATCTGTCCGTCACGCTGATCGAGGCCGCGCCCCGCATTCTGGGCCGAGTCGCGGCGGCGGAAACGGCGGACATGATCCGCGCCCTGCACCGGGCGCATGGGGTGCGGATCCTGGAAGGCACCGGCATTTCCCGCATCACCGGCAGCGATCGGGCGACCGGCGTCGCGCTGACCGATGGGCGCGAATTGCCCGCCGACCTGATCGTCACCGGCATCGGCGTGCTGCCGGAAACGGATCTGGCGCAGACCGCCGGGCTGGTACTGGACAACGGCATCGCCACCGATGCGCTTGGCCGAACCTCGGACCCGGCGATCTGGGCGGCAGGCGATTGCGCCAGCTTTCCCTGGCAGGGTGGCCGCCTGCGGCTGGAAAGCGTCGGCAATGCCATCGACATGGCCGAGGCGGTGGCCGACAACATCTTGGGCGCGCACACGCCCTATCAGCCCAAGCCCTGGTTCTGGTCCGACCAGTTCGACGCCAAGTTGCAGATCGCCGGTCTGGGCACCGGCCATGACCGGATCTTCACGCGGCCGGGCGACGGCCAGCATGGCGGTTCCGTCTGGTATTTCCGCGACGGCCGCCTGATCGCCGTCGATGCGCTGAACGACGCCCGTGCCTACATGATCGGCAAGCGCCTGATCGAGTCGGGCCGCAGCCCCGCCCCCGACGCCATCGCCACGGCGACCGACCTCAAGGCCCTGCTCGCATGAGCCATCTTCTGTGCCTAAATATCCTCGGGGGGTCAGGGGGGCGAAGCGCCCCCTGCCGAAGCGCCCCCTGCCATCGCGGGACGCAAGCATGAGGATCGTCGGCGGCAGCCTGCGCGGCCTCAAGCTGGCCGAGATGGGCGCGGGCGACGCTGCCGCCCATCTGCGCCCCACCACCGACCGGGTGCGGGAATCGATCTTCAACCTGCTGGTCAACGGCACTCATGGCAACCCGGTCCTAGGCGCGCGGTCGCTGGATCTGTTCGCGGGCACCGGCGCCCTGGGGCTGGAGGCGCTGTCGCGCGGTGCCGCCCACGCCACCTTCGTCGACGACGGCGCCAAGGCGCAGGCGTTGATCCGCAGCAATGTCGCCAAGGCGCGCATGGAGGGCGCGGCCACGCTGCTGCGGCAGGACGCGGCGCGGCTGGGGGCCAACCGCGATGCCCCCTTCGATCTGGTCTTCCTGGATCCGCCCTATGCGCAGCGGCTTGGGGAACGCGCCATCACCTCGGCCCTGGCCGGCGGCTGGCTGGCCCCCGGCGCTGTGGTAGTGTGGGAGGAAAGCCGCCCGCCCCTGATCCCTGCGCCGCTGGTTCAGATCGACCAGCGGCGCTATGGCGACACGCTGGTGACGCTGGCCCGCCTGGCAACGGCACAGGCTGGGACATAGGGTCGCGGTGCCGGGGAAGTGAAGGCCGCCCGCTTCCGTCCCGCCGCGATTTGCGCCAGCCTGCGCGGGCACATCGCGAAGGAGGTTTCTATGACCGCATCCATCCGCCGGGGCCTTGGCCTGTCCCCGATCCTGTTCGCTCTGGCCTGGGGCGCCCATGCCCAGGACGACCACGCCGGCCACGCCGCGCAGGACGGCGCCGCGGCCGCCTATCAATCAGCGATGGAAAAGATGCACAGCGACATGCCGATGGATTCGACCGGCGACGCCGATGTCGATTTCGTGCGCGGCATGATCCCGCATCACCAGGGCGCCATCGACATGGCCAGGGTGGTGCTGGAACACGGCGACGACCCCGAAATCCGCAAGCTGGCCGAAGAGGTCATCACCGCGCAGGAAGCCGAAATCCAGATGATGCAGGACTGGCTGAAGGAACACGGGCAGGCGGAATAGGGGAACCGCCCCCTTACGCCGGTTCCGCCAGCACCCGCGCGGCGGCGTCGAGGCCGCCCGGACCGTGCGGGATGTCAAGCGCCGCCATGCCCGCCTGCATCGCGCCAAGCGCGGCCAGGATCATCCCGGCATTGGCGTGGCCCATATGCGCCACCCGCAGGGCGTTTTCCGGCTGCTCGGCGCCCAGGCCGATGCCCAGCGTCACCCCGCAATGCGCCGCCGTCCAGGCGCGCAGGGCATCCGCCCCCGGCACGACCATCGCCGTGACGGAGGAAGCGCGCGCCATCGGATCCTCGACCGACAGCCGGATGCCCGTGCCGCCCTCGCCCCAGGCGTCCACGGCGGCCCAGACGGCGCGGGCCAGGGCCGCGTGGCGCGCCCAGACGGCGAACAGCCCTTCCTCGTCCAGGATCATCCGCAGCGCCTCGTCCAGGGCGAAGATCTGCTGGACCGGGGGCGTTCCGCCCCAGAACCGCCACAGCGCCTCGGCCCCGGCGCGGGCGTGCCAGTCCCAATAGGGGGTCGTCAGGCCGGTGCGCCCGCGCGCGGCGGCCTTGTCGGAATACCACACGAAGCAGGTGCCGGGCGGGCACATCAGGCCCTTCTGGCTGGCCGAGATCAGCACGTCGACCCCCCAGTCGTCCATCATCATCGGCGCGCAGCCCAGCGACGCGATGGCGTCCACCACCAGCAGGGCCGGGTGATCGCCCATGGCGTCGCGCAGCGCCGGAATGTCGGCCATCACGCCGGTCGCCGTGTCGATCTGGCAGACCATCACCGCCTTGATGGCGCCCGCCGTGTCCCGCGCCAGCCGGTCCGCCAGCCGGTCGGGATCGGCGGGCAGGCTGCCGAAGTCCAGCCGTTCCACCGCCACGCCCATCTGGTCCATCTGCTGGCCCCAGGACCGCCCGAAATGCCCCGAGCTCAGCACCAGGGCCTGGTCGCCGGGGTTGAACAGGTTGGCGCCCGCGGCCTCCCATGCGGCATGGCCGTTGCCGATATAGGGGGCCAGATGCCCCTGGGTGCCCGCCAGCCGCTTCAGCTGCGTCATCACGGCCAGGTTCAGATCCGCCAGGTCGTCGCCATAGATGTCGGGCGAGGCGCGATGGGCGGCGCGCAGCACCCGGTCCGGCACGGGCGAGGGGCCGGGAATGGCGATCACGGGGCGACCAGCGGCAAGGCTCATGGCGTTCATCTGTCCTTCACATCCTGCAAAATCGCTAGTCCCCGCGCGGGCGAAGGTCAACGCCTCTTGCCGCCTTCGCCTTGCCGCCATGGTCCGGGTCGCGCTAAGGCTGGCACCGTCCCCGGAACGAAAGGCGCCCCCGCCCGTGACAGCATCCCCGACCCCGCATCCCAGCGCCACCCGCCTGCTGCGCCGGTTCTGGGCCGACTATCTGCGCATCCATCGCGGCCCGATGATCGGAGCCTTCCTGCTGATGACGGCAGAGGGGTCTACGCTGGCGCTGATCTCGTGGATGCTGAAGCCGCTGTTCGACCGGGTTTTCGTGGGCCGCGAGGAGGGCGCGATCTGGTGGGTCGGCGGGGCGATCATGGCGATCTTCCTGCTGCGCGCGGTGACGCTGATCGCCAGCCGGTCGCTGCTGTCGCGCATCTCGCTGGGGATTTCGACCACCATGCAGGGCGACCTGCTGGCGCATATCATGACCCTGGACGGGCGGTTCTTCCAGGCCAACCCCCCCGGCGCGATGATCGAGCGGATCCAGGGCGACACCATCGCCGTCCAAGGCGTCTGGGCGACGCTGATCACAAGCGCCACACGGGACGCGATCTCTCTGGTGATGCTGTTCGCGGTGGCGGTCAGCATCGACCCGGCTTGGACGGTGGCCGCGCTGATCGGGGCGCCGATCCTGATTCTGCCCGCCGCGATGGTGCAGCGCTATATCCGCCGCAAGGTGCGCCAGAACCGCGCCAATGCCAGCGCCCGCGCCACCCGCCTGGACGAGGTGATGCACGGCATCGCATCCATCAAGCTGAACCGGGCCGAGGCCGACCAGACCCGCCGCTTCGCCGAGATCGTGGCCCGCATCCGCCAGGCCGAGGTCAAGGTCGCCGCGATGGGCAGCCTGGTCCCCGCCCTGACCGACATCGTGACCGGCATCGGCTTCGTCGCCGTCCTCGCCCTGGGCGGGCGCGAGGTGATGGAGGGCCAGCGCAGCATCGGCGACTTCATGTCCTTCTTCACCGCGCTTGCCCTGGCTTTCCAGCCGATGCGCAGGCTGGGCGGGCTGGCGGGCACCTGGCAGACCGCCGCCGCCAGCCTGGAACGGATCTATCAGGTGCTGGACACCCGTCCGCGCATCCTGTCGGGACCGCGCGTCCAGCCGCCTGCCGATACCGGGATCCGGTTCCAGGACGTGTGGCTGTCCTATGACGACAAGCCGGTCCTTCGCGGCTTGGACTTCACCGCCGAGGCGGGCCGGACCACCGCACTTGTCGGGCCGTCGGGGGCGGGCAAGTCCACGGTTTTCAACCTGCTGACCCGGATGGTCGATCCCGACCGGGGCGGCGTGACGCTGGGCGGCGTTCCGGTGCAGGAATTCGATCTGGGGGTGCTGCGCGACCAGTTCTCGACCGTGGCGCAGGATTCGGCGCTGTTCGACGAAACGCTGCGCGACAATATCCTGATGGGGCGGCCCGGCGCGGACGATGCGGCGCTGCTGCGCGCAATGGAGGCGGCCCATGTCAGCGATTTCGTCGCCGCCCTGCCGGGCGGGCTGGACAGCCGCGCCGGGCCGCGCGGGTCGGCCCTGTCGGGCGGGCAGCGCCAGCGGATCGCCATAGCCCGCGCCATCCTGCGCGATGCACCCGTGCTGCTGCTGGACGAGGCGACGAGCGCGCTGGACACCGCCAGCGAACGGCTGGTCCAGAACGCGCTGGAAACCCTGTCGCAGGGTCGGACCACGCTGGTCATCGCGCACCGGCTGTCGACCATCCGCAATGCCGACAAGATCGTCGTGATCGAACAGGGCAGGGTTGTCGAACAGGGCAGCCATGACCAGTTGATCGCCCAGGGCGGCGCCTATGCCCGCCTTGTCGCGCTGCAATTCGGAGAACGCCAATGACCCGCCAGATCATCCGCATCACCGGAGAGGACCGCGTCCCCTTCCTGCAAGGACTGGTCAGCAACGATGTGGCCCGCGCGCCCTGCTGGGCCGCGCTGCTGACGCCGCAGGGCAAGTACCTGGCCGATTTCCTGATCGTGCCGGATGGCGACGCGCTGCTGATCGACGTGGACGCCCGGCTGGCCGACGACCTGATGCGGCGGCTTTCGATGTACAAGCTGCGATCTCGCGTGACGCTGGAGGCGACCGGCATGACCGTCGCGCGCGGCACCGGCCCGGCCCCGGACGGCGCGATCCCCGATCCCCGGCATCCGGCGCTCGGCTGGCGGCTGTATGGCGGGACGGGCGACGACGGCACCGATTTCGACGCCATCCGGGTCCAGCATGCGATCCCGGAAACCTTGGTCGAACTGATCCCGAACGAGACCTTCATCCTGGAAGCCGGGTTCGAGCGCCTGCACGGCGTCGATTTCCGCAAGGGCTGCTATGTCGGGCAAGAGGTGACGGCCCGCATGAAGCACAAGACCGAGCTGCGCAAGGGCCTGACGCGCCTGCGGATCGAGGGTTCGGCGCCGGTCGGCACGCCCATCGCGGCGGACGGGCGCGAGGTGGGCACCCTGTTCACCCAGTCGGGCGGTCACGCCCTGGCGCATGTGCGGTTCGATCGCCTCGGCCCCGGCATGCAGGCGGGCGCGGCGCGGCTGTTCCCGGATTAGCGCAGTGTGCGGATCGGGTCGCCCAGGGCGATCTCTCCGTCCCGTTCGATCGAACACAGGATGCCGCGCAGGCGCAGGTCGGGATGGCCGGGGGCCACGATCCAGTCCTTGGCGGGCTTGCCATAGCGGACCTTCCACTTCACGCAGCCGTCGTTGAACACGTCCGACACGCGCAGGACCGCCGTTCCCGCCTGCAACAGGCTGCCCACCGGCAGGTTTTCCAGCGACATGTCAAGGTCGCAGACGATGGTGTCGCCGGGATGGGGCGTGTTCCGGCGGTCCAGCCAGACCGCGTCCATCACCCGGCGCGGCAGGATCGAGACCTGGATGCGCGGGTCGGGCGATCCGTCCGCCAGCTTCAGCCAGGGCATCGTCAGCCAGCGTTCGCCGGGCACGCCCTGGGCGCGGGTCAGGGTCAGGCGGTCGGGAAAGGTCCGTTGGTTGACGCCGGGACGGAAGCACAGCCATTCCACCCGCGCGCCGTCCTTGGGGGCGGCCAGGACATGGGGCAGGGCGCGGGCCAGATCCTCGGCCGTGGCGTGGGCGGCAGTCGTCATCGGCGGTTCGTCCCGGACAGGAAAACGCCCCGGACAGGCCGGGGCGCCAAGGGCGGCAGCGGGTGTCAGGCCCGTTCGCTGTATTCGAAGACCTCGGTGTTGACGACGATCTTCTCGCCCTCGCCCACGAAGGGCGGGATCATGATGCGCACGCCGTTGTCCAGGATCGCGGGCTTGTAGCTGTTGGCGGCGGTCTGGCCCTTCACCACAGGCTCGGTTTCCGAGACGGTGCAGGTGACCTTCTGCGGGATCGACACCGACAGCGCCTCGTCGCCGTAATATTCGATGGTGGCGGTCATGCCGTCCTGCAGGAAGGGGCGGCGATCACCCAGCAGGTCGGCGTCCAGTTCGGTCTGCTCGAAGGTCTCGCTGTCCATGAAGACCAGCTTGCCGTCGGATTCATACAGGAACTGCTGGTCCTTCTGTTCCAGCCGGACCTGTTCCACCTTGTCCTCGGACCGGAAGCGTTCGTTCAGCTTGCGGCCGTCGCGCAGGTTCTTCAGTTCGACCTGGGCGAAGGCGCCGCCCTTGCCGGGCTTGACATGGCTGACCTTCACGGCGGCCCACAGGCCGCCGTCATGCTCCAGCACATTGCCGGGGCGGATTTCGTTGCCGTTGATCTTGGGCATGGAAAACTCTTTGAGGTTCGGGAAATTCCCGCCGTTCGTCGTTGAACGGCGCTGTGCGGCCCCTATATCGGTACCTTCGGAAGGAGGCAACCAAAACGGTTTTGCGGTGTTGTCAAGGCACAGACCTGGGCGGAACGGTGCCAATCGCAAGCTGCAAAGCCAGATTTCACCTGATTTTTACACGACATGCATTATGTGCATGGGTGATATGCGGTCAGGGGAATATCGAATCGGCGTCGTTCCGCGCTAAGCAGCGGCACCGTCAGAGAAACGGAAACAAGAATGATGGGTCGGCATGATGCCCCCCACGCAGCTGCTTACTGTTGCAGCCTTGAATATGGACGAATGGTATGCGCGATTTTGTCGACGGATCGGCTTTCAATTTTGAGCAGGGCCAGCGGGCCCGCAAGCTTTTTGCCGCGGTTGTGTTGGCGGCGCTTGATGATGCTATTGCAGACGACAAGAAATATGGCAACGGACCGGAACAGATCGCCCGCTGGGCGCGGTCGCGCGACGGGCGCGAGGTTCTGTCCTGTGCTGGCATCGACCCGAACGAACGTGTCGTGAAGGGGCTGATGGAATTCGTTTCCAAGGGCGTGCGAACCTCGGTCGCGCTGTCGCGCGAGGAAAGCGAACGCCGCATGGCCGCCGAGGCCGAGGAAGCCGAAGCCGCCTGACGGCGCCGCCCATGCCGTGAAAAAGCCGCCCACCGGGCGGCTTTTCCGTTGTCGGAGGGGGCGTTCAGAAGCTTTTGGCCAGCGTCAGCTTGATGTTGCGGCCGGGCGCCTTCCGGGTCGCCAGCCAGGGCCGATAGTCCTTGTCGAACACGTTCTCGATCCCCACGCGCAGTTCGGCGCCTTCCAGCACGCCGGTCTGGGGCCGATAGGTGGCGCGCAGGTTGTGGATCGTGTGGCCCGCTGCTTCTTCGGTGGGGGCGTTCACCCGGTCCATCCGGGCCGCGGCAACGGCTTCCCAGCTGAGATCCAGTTCATCGGTCACATGCTGACCCAGAGTCAGGCGCAGCCGGTCGGCGGGCGCATAGTCCCAGTATTCCGAGGCGCCGGCGGTTGCCCTTGCGTCGCCTTCGGTCCAGGTCGCGTTGAGATCGACGTACAGGCCGCTGGCCATGCTGTAGGCGGTCTCGACCTCCAGCCCCTTCATCTCGACTTCGCCGATGCCGGAATAAGAGGTCACGTCCCAGACATCGGTCTGAAACAGATTGGCCTTCAGCGCCAGCCGGTCGCCGCCGCCCAGCAGATCCCGGCCGTCATAGGACGCGCCCAGTTCCCAGGTCCGCGCTTTCTGCGGCTGCTTCATGTACGGCGCATTGTTGAAATCGTCCAGGATCGGCAGGTTTTCGGTATAGGCCGCGCTGCCGAACACCGCGAAACCGTTGCCGAAGGCATAGCGCAGCGACAGCCCGCCCATCACCGCGTCGTTGTCGAAGTCGGTCTGGGGGTTGGACGCCGTGTTCGCCCCGCCGTCGCGCGTCAGATCCTGCGATTCATAGCGAAGCGCGGGCGAGACGGTCAGCCCGCCCGCCGTGATGTCGTCGACCGCGAAGACCGCCCAGCGGCGATCCGTGCCGCCGGGGGCCGACGAGGCCTCGGCGCGGGTCTTGCGGACCACCTCGAACCCGGTGCGCAGATCGTGGGAAAAGGCGCCGGTCCGGAAGGCGGCGGTGTTCTTGACGGTCAGCTTGGTCGTCTTGTAGCGGTGATCGGCATCGGCCAGCCCCCGCACGCTGCCCGCGAACATCGGCCAGGCGGGCGTCCCCTCCATCGACGAACTGCCGGGAATGTAGCTGCTGTCGATCTGCTGGTCGGCATGGCTGAGATTCGCCGTCACATGGATCAGCGGGTTGTCGGGATCGTATTCATATTCCAGGATCGCCGTCCGCGTGTCGATGTCGCGGTCGACCCGGCCGAAGGTGCTGTCGGACACCGCGAACTGGTCATAGGGCACGTCCCGTTCGGCCATCTTCGTGTCGTTCCACGACAGGGTGACAGAATGGTCGCGCGCCGCGCCGAAGCTGTATTTCCCCTTGACCAGAACCGAGGGCAGGTCGAACGGCTCGGCCCCGATGGGATCGCCTGCGCCGTCGTCCTGCGCGTCCTGCTTGCGGCGCACGTACTGGGCCAGGAATTCCAGATCCTCGGTCGGCTGCCAGGCCAGGATCGAGGACGAGGTGATGCCGTCGCCGTTCGTGGTGAATTCAAAGGTCTGGCGCCCGGCCCAGCCGATCCGGCCGCCGGTGAAATCGGACGCGTCCTTGGTGCGCAGCCGCACCAGGCCGCCGACCACGCCGGATCCGTATTCGAAGCTGCCGACGGTGCCGCGCTGCACCTCGACCTCTTTATACAGGGCGGGATCGGTATAAAGCTGGGTGCCGATGCGATACAGTTCCTCGGACCCCTGGGTGGCGCCGTCGACCTGGATCAGCACCATCTGGTCGGTGCCATAGGTGCCGGTCGCGCCGAAGCCGCGGATGTTGATGCCCGACCCGCCGGGCGTGTTGCCGTTCATCAGCGTGACGCCGGGCACCGAATCGATCAGTTCGGCGATGGTCCCGGCCTGGCGGTCGTCGATTTCCCGCTGGTCGATGGCGGTGACGGGCGTGGCGGTGTCGGTCGCCACGTCGCGTTTGCTGTGCAGGGTGATGCTATCCAGCACCACCGGGGCGGCGGCATCCTGCGCCAGAACGGCGGTCGGAAACGCGAAAGCTGCGCCGCACATCAGCGCGGCGATTGGGGAAGGGCGTCGCAAGGCAAGCTCCTGTTCAGAAAGGGGTCAGGGGCTTGCGGAATGCTGGCACGAGCCATGGATCATAGGGCCAAAGGCCGGGCTGCGAAAGCACGGCAGGCCGATCCGGCGCCGCCTGTTGGCCGAAAAGCCACAGACAACCGGGCGTTGTCAAAGCCGCGTGATGATCCGTTCCGCATAGAAGCGGTCCACATCGGCGGCGTGGCACAGTTCGGTGGCGGGCGTCATGACCGCCGCCGACGCGGCCGCCGCGCCCAGGGCCAGGGCCTCGGGGACCGGCCAGTCCCGCGCCATGGCCAGCACGAAGCCCGCCACGAAGCTGTCGCCCGCGCCGACCGCGCTGACCACCTTGACCCGCGCCGCCGCCGCGTGCCAGGCGCCGTCCGGGCCGGCGATGACCGATCCGTCGGCCCCGCGCGCCACGATCACCGACCGCGCCGCGCCATCCTTGACCAGCCCCGCCGCGAAGCCCGCGCTGTCCTCGCGCGAGGGGAGGGGGCGGCCCGCCAGATCCTCGGCCTCGTGGCTGTCCATGCGCAGCACGTCGACGGGGGTCGAGGATCCCGCCAGCACCCGCAACGCCTCGCCCGAGGTGTCGACCAGCAGTTTCGCGCCGCTGTTCTTCAGCCGGACGGTCAGCATCTGTTCAAACCCAGCAGGCACGCCGGGCGGGTTGGATCCCGACACCACCACCCAGCCGCCCGCGCGCGCGGCCTCGGCGATCGCCTGGGTCATGTCGGCGACATGGGCCTTGTGCCATTCCGGGCCGGGTAGGACGAAGCGGTATTGCCCGCCGGTCGCGCGGTCGGTGACGGCCAGCGATTGCCGCGTCTCGCCCGGCGCGGTCAGGCGGACCAGCGACAGCCCGTCCGCTTTCAGCATGTCGGCGATGCGCGAGCCGGTCGCCCCGCCCAGGGCGACCATCGCCGTGGATTGCCCGCCCATATGCTTGATCGCGCGGCTGACATTGATGCCGCCGCCGCCCGGATCGACCACCGGCTTGTCGCAGCGCAGCTTCAGTTCGGGGCGCACCTCGTCCGCCGCCGTGGACAGATCCAGGGCCGGGTTCAGCGTGACCGTCAGGATCGGTGCCTGCGGCATCATTCCCACCACCGATCGATGCTGGCGATGTCGTCGTCCGACCAGCCGAAGTGATGCGCCATCTCGTGCGTGACGACATGGCCGACCAGTTCGGCCAGGGTGACATTGCCGCGCGCCGCCCATTCGTCCAGCAGCGGGCGGCGGTACAGCCAGATGATATCGGGCTGGCCTGGCTGGTCGGAAACCGATTTTTCCGTCACGGGAACGCCGTCATAGATGCCGGTCAGTTCGAACGGATCGTCGATCTGCAATTCGTCCAGCACATCCTCGGGCGCGAATTCGGCCACGCGGATGGCGATGTCCTGGGCATGGGTCGCGAATTCCGGGGGCAGGGCAGCCATGGCGTCGCGCGCCATCGCCTCGATCCGGGCCGCATCGGGGGCGGTCAGGTTGTTCCAGTCGGTCATCCGCGTCTCCTGCATGGTGGCCCTGATATGGACAAGAATCGCTGCGTGTGAAAGAGCAAGGCGAACAGGAGACCCGCCATGACCACCACCCGCTTCGCCCCGTCGCCCACCGGCCATATCCATGTCGGCAACCTGCGGACCGCGCTGTTCAACTTTCTGATCGCGCGAAAGGCGGGCGGCACCTTCATCCTGCGGCTGGACGATACCGATCAGGAACGGTCCAAGGAAGAATATGCCGACGGCATCAAGCGCGACCTGGAATGGCTGGGCCTGCACTGGGACCGCGTGGAACGCCAGTCGGCGCGCCTGGACCGCTATGCCGAGGCCGCCGGCCAGTTGCGCGCGTCCGGGCGCCTGTACGAAGTGTTCGAGACCCCGACCGAACTGGATCTGAAGCGCAAGAAGCAGCTCAACATGGGGCGTCCGCCGGTCTATGACCGGGCCGGGCTGGCGCTGTCGGATGCCGACCGCGACCGCCTGCGGGCCGAGGGGCGCGAGGGCTATTGGCGCTTCAAGCTGGATCAGGAGCGGATCGAATGGACCGACGGCATCCTGGGCGACATCTCGATCGACGCGGCCAGCGTGTCGGATCCGGTGCTGATCCGCGCGGACGGGCAGGTGCTGTATACCTTCGCATCCTCGGTCGATGACGTGGACATGGCGGTGACGCATATCGTGCGCGGCGCCGACCATGTGACCAATACCGCGACGCAAATCCAGATCATCCGCGCGCTTGGCGGCGTGCCGCCCGCCTTCGCCCATCACAGCCTGCTGACCGGCGCGCAGGGCGAGGAACTGTCCAAGCGCATCGGCGCCCTGTCGATCCGCGACCTGCGCGACGCGGGGGTCGCCCCCGAGGCGCTGCTGTCGATGATGGCGCGCCTCGGCTCCAGCCAGCCGGTCGAACTGAAGCTGACGCTGGACGATCTGGCCGAAGGGTTCGACCTGTCGCAATTCGGCGCCTCGCCCACGAAATTCGACGCCGAGGATCTGTGGCCGCTGACCCGCGAAAGGAACCAGGCGTTGCCCTTCGAGGCGGTGCGCGACCGGATCGCGGCGCTTGGCGTGCCCGCCGACCTGGCGGAACGGTTCTGGTCGGTGGCGTCCCAGAACATCACGACGCTGGACGACCTGGGCCCCTGGTGGGCGATCTTCAGCCAGGGGGCCGAACCGCAGATCGACCCCGAGGATGCCGATTTCATCGCCCAGGCCATGCCGCTTCTTCCGCCGCCGCCCTATACGGACGCGACCTGGGGCGAATGGACGGCCGCCGTGAAAGAGGCCACCGGCCGCAAGGGCAAGGGCCTGTTCATGCCGCTGCGCAAGGCCGTCACCGGCCAGGCCCACGGCCCGGACATGGCCCAGGTCATGCCGCTGTTGCAGGTGGTCAAGGCGCGCGGCTGATCCGGCGGGGCTTGCCTGATCCCCGCCCGCGATGCTTCCTGCGCGTGATCCACAGCGCAGGAGCCGATCATGCAGGACCAACACGCGATCGATGCCGTGAAACGCTGGCTGGGCCGCGACCTCGCCTCGCTGGCCGGGACCGAACGGCGGGTGCTGGACTATCTGGGCCAGCGCCGGACCATCAGCCGCGACACGACGGTGCCCTCTGACGACGGCCTGGGGGCGCGGCTTGCCGACCGGGTGGCCAGCTTCGGCGGTTCCTGGACCTTCATCCTGATCTTCGCGTCCTTTCTGGTCCTGTGGTGCCTGCTGAACCTGACCCTGGGCCGGGCGGGCTTCGATCCCTATCCGTTCATCTTCCTGAACCTGATCCTGTCGATGCTGGCCGCCTTCCAGGCCCCGATCATCATGATGAGCCAGAACCGCCAGGCCCAGAAGGACCGCCTGGCCGCCGTCCACGATTACGAGGTGAACCTGAAGGCCGAACTGGAAATCATGGCGCTGCACGAGAAGCTGGACCAGTTGCGCAGCGACCAGCTTGCCCATCTGATCGCCCAGCAGCAGGCCCAGCTTGACATGCTGTCCAAGGCCCTGCGCCGACTGGAGGGGGGCAACTGACCCGGCCCTGCGGATTGTCGCGAAAACCGCTTGACGCCCCCCGCGCCACCCCTTACATCGCCCCCACCCGTGGCGGAGTAGCTCAGCTGGTTAGAGCAGAGGAATCATAATCCTTGTGTCGGGGGTTCAAATCCCTCCTCCGCTACCATCGTTCCCCCCGAAAACCTGCGCTGCATATTCGGGGCCTCGATGAGGGCGCGTAGACGCCCAGCCACGGTCACTTCCATCTGTCCCGCTGATGTTTCGCCGATCGTCACGCTATCGATCAGCCGCCGCAGCGCATCGCCATAAACATTCCGGCTGCCGCTCTGGTCCGCCCCCATGAGAGGGGCGATTTCCTGCAGGTCTTTGCGATACCCAGCCATGGCCTGGGGATGCAGCGTCACCGCGTTGACCGGTTCGGGCTCTGTCGCCAGTTCCACCCGCAGGGCGGCCAGTTCCTTGCACTTGGCGTCGTAATCTGCGGCCAGGCGATCGACGTCGCCAATGCCCTTTGCCACGAACTGCACGATCCGGCCGACTTCGGCGTCCAGGTTGCCGATCGCTCGTTCCAGCCCAGCGCGGCGCTTGTTCTGCGCCGCGGCCAGTTCCGCGCGGGTCCGGTTGTATTCTGCGATATAGAGGGCCAGCAGATCGGGCTTGTCCAATTCAGCCCGCAGCATCCCGATAACGTGATCTTCGATCTGGTCCAGATACCAGGTGCGTGGGGCAGGGCAGGTGCGGCTCTGCATGTGCCGCGTGCAGCCGATGCGCACCCGTCCGCTCTTGTCCTTGCCCTTGGTGGACATGCCGCTGCCACAGGCGGCGCAGCGCAGCAGGCCGGACAAGGGGCGCACAGGGCGCCGCCTGGCGGCCGTCTCGGCTGGCGTCAGCTTGCGAGGCTGGATCATCGCCTGCACCCGGTCCCATAGGGCAGCATCGACGATCCGCAGTTCCGGCGCGTCCTTCGTCTGCCATTCGTTTTCAGGGTTGGCGCGCGAGACCCGGCGGCCGGTCTCGGGGTCTTTCATCATCCGCGACTTGTTCCAGACAATCCGGCCCGCATACAGGTCATTGCGCAGGATGCCGCTGCGCCGTTCGGCCCAGCCGTAAATCGTGCTGGCCTGCCATGCCTTGGCCGATCGGGGCTTAGGCGCCCCGGCCTGGGTCAGCATCTGAGCAATCTGGACAGGTGACTGTCCGTCAGCAAAGGCCCGGAAAATCTGCCGGACGATTGCCGCTTCATCTTCCACGATGACCAAGCGGCCCTTCTCGGTCGGGTGCGGCTGGTAGCCGAACGCGCGCCCGCCGGCGGAAAGCCCTTGGCTGACCCGACCGCACAAGCCCCGCCTGATCTTGCGGGCGTTGTCTTCCCGGAACAGCTGACCAACCAGCCCCCGCAGACCCACTGTCACGGTAGAAGCGACGCCCTCATGGACAGCCCGGATTTCAGCCCCGGCGAAGGACAGGCGCTTATGGATGCCCGCTAGGTCTTCCATGTCGCGGGAGAGGCGGTCCAGTTCTTCGACGATCACCACGTCAATGCCGCCCGCCCGCACATCCTCCAGCATCTGCAAGAGCCCGTCGCGACCCAGGATCGATGCGCCGGACTGCGCCGCGTCCGAGTAGCAGCGAATCAGGTCCAGCCCCTGGGCCGCAGCGTGCCGGCGGATGAGCGCTTCCTGATCGGCGATAGACCGTTCATTTTGCAGGTCTGTCGAGTAGCGGCTGTAGCCGACGGCTTTCTTTGTCACTGGGTCACTCGCTGCGCGCTTGAAGGGCTGCCATATGGTCGGCCCGTGCGCGCTGCCTGGCAAGCTGGATGATCAGGTCGCGCAATGCTTGCTCTACCGCCTGCGGGTCGTGTCGATCGGGGCAGGGGACTGGGGGCTGAAAGCGGGCGTTCATTTGCGCGGCTTCCTGATAGGGACGGCCCGGACATTAAGTGCGGGCAGTTCCGCCCCCACCGGGAACCTGGCCCGGCCGGTCACCTCCAGGAAACAGCACGCCATGTCGCAGGACTTGGCCAGCCAGCGCACCAGGTCCGCAGCGACCGAGCCAGACTTATCCGGGAAGCTTTGCGGCCTGGGATGCCTCCACAGGTTCACCCGGCAACGGGCACTCTCCAGCGCGGCCAGGATGAAGATGTAATGTTCGGGGCAGTCTCCGATTGCCAGCAGGCGGGGCCGCGCCCCGTCCAACGCCAGCAGGATACGTTCGGCGCTGGGCGCGCTGATCGGGCCTGTGTAAGACGTATGATCCAGGGAGCGGAACGCCCGCGCGGCATGGAAAGCCGTGTCGATGCCTGTCGCTGCCCGCTCCAGATCGGACGCGATGGCGGCCGCGCGGCCGTTGGCGTCGAACTGCTTGGTTGCGCTGGTCGGGGCGTGGTCGAACATGCTGAGCGTCCTTTCTGACACCCAGCCTGCGGTCTATGTTTGTGCGTTGACATGACCAAGTTTTCGGCCGTTTCGCACAGGTTTTCCCTATTAAGAGCCTGTGGATAACCGAGTGCAGAAATGCAACACCCTCGCAATGCGCAACTGATAATTAAGGGAAAAACCTAAAGGCCATTAAGATATCATTAAGCACTTCTCTGTATGCTGCTTGCCAACCCGATCTTGAATGTCAATGGTCACACCAAGGGGGAACTCGCGGAACAAGGCGCTGCAAAGGCGCGTTGGACTGCATCACTCACGATAGCCAACAGGAGGGCAACTGCAATGTTCTTTGTTCTCGAACGGCTTGATGATCACGAGAAAGCGCGGATCGAAAAAAGCATCCGTGCGGTGGTCGAGCGTAGCTTAGGAGATGCGGTTAAGGATGTTCGCATCGACTGGGACCAGATGCGTGAAGATGAAGCACGGATCGAAGTATTCATCTCTATCGAAGCAGCCACTGATCCAAAGCAATGGCGCAGTGGCTTCGCGGGGTTAACGTCGCGCATAAAGTCCGCAATGGGTGAGAAGCTTGAGAATGTTTTCCCCATCTTGATGGCAAAAGCTGCCTAGTAGCCGTGGACGGTGCTGCGCTTGATACTTCAATGGGCACCGGCTTCTTAGAGGTGGCAGGCAAGCTGCTAGATCAGCAGACCTCTGAACAGGTTACAAAAGCGCAGATGCGGCGTGCAGCAAGTTCGCTATACTACGCGCTATTCCACTCGCTCTCGTTTCACTTTGCCAATGCCTTGGTTGGCCCGAATCCCACTGGAGGGTTAGCAAAGGCTTGGGTTGAAGTGTATCGCGGCATGGAACACAAGAACTGTGTTGCAGCATGCAATGATCTAGCGTCTCGGAATTTCCCACAGGAGATTAAGGACTTAGCTACCGATATGCTCCAGTTGTATCAGGCCCGTCTATCTGCTGACTACGACCCCTCTTATAACCTTGATATCGTTACGCTTAATATGCTGTATGCATTGGCCGAGAAGAATATCGAGATGCTGGATCAGGCATCTGAGCGTGATATTAAAGCCCTAGCATCGTGGATGTTATTCCGGTCAGGCGGGGCAAATATGGCCCGCAACAAGGCAGCGCCCACTAAATAGCCTTGACTCTGGCCTGCTTCCACGCAATTTCTCAAGTGCGCCCGTCGCCAAGCATAACGGATGTTCCAGAGTCCCAAGAGTGGGGATGCAATGGGGCATTCCCCGAGGATCGGCTTACCCCGAGACCCCTTGGGAGTATTCAGCAATGAGTATTGTCTGTGTTTGGCCTAAGGCGGTCAGTGTGCGTAACTATACGCGGGTAAGGTTCGGAAGGACTGAACACGTGTGCGCCCACTGCCGCTCATACCCTAACCAGTAACGCCGGCCAGCGTGGTAAGGATGTAAGAAACGGCGGCGGGCGCCCGTTTGCGTGCCCTAGTCTTGCCAGACTACCTTGTCAACGCGATAACACAACTTCAATCTTCGGCACCCCTCAGATCGTCCAGCGCCCGATCCTGTTCGCTGTAGCCGCCCAGCCGCAGCCCCCACTTACGCAGCAGCCGCCGGCCCATGACCTAGGCGTCGTAGGGGTGTGCTTGCGCAGCGGTTCGGCCCCGCGGCCTGAACCTTGGCCGATCGTCCCCACGCCCAGCCCGCCAGCAGATGCATGCCTGCGATCGGCTTGCACATCGGGCCGCGCTGGGGGACTGAGGGGCTGATGCTAAGGGCGCCGCGGGGCTTGGGCAACAGCCGGGACATGATCGCGGCGAACAGGCGTCCGAACAGGTTGCACGCCAAGCCGAACAGCAGCAAGGCGGGCAACAGGATCAACAGGATTGTGGCGACCAGGTAAATCATGCGGTTCCCACTTCCAGGTTTCCACTCATCCGATCATCGGCACGGATCACCCCAAGCTATCCTTCAAAGCGGCAAAGTTCCAGCAAACAGCAAATTTCTTGTGCCCCTGAGCGCCCGCTTTCGGGGTGCGTTCGGACTATCCCCCAGGCGAGGGTTGGCCGCCCTGGGGCCGTAGGCTGGTCGGACCAGTCCAATTCGCGCTTCGCCCGCCCAGCCTTACTGCGCGCTGCACAGGCCGCGCCAACCATGCGGTCTGTCCAGCACACGGTCTATCAGCATAGCGCGCAGCCGGGTTGATCGCGTTCGATAGGGTATACCGCAACGAACTGTCCGTATCTGTCATTTTGGTTGTTCGTTGTCCTTGACATGCTCGTTCGAACACTTCAATTTAGCGAGCATAAGGACAACGAACACAAGGAACACGAACATGACATCGACCACTCGCACCTTCCTCGAAAAAGAAACTGCCCTTTTCATGGCGTGCATGCGTGAACTTGCAGATGCTGAGAAATCAGGTGACACAATCCGCCGGTTCTATGCCTTGGACGAGATTTACGCGACCGCTCAGTTTTCTGAGACGTCGCGTATTAGAACCCGCGCCCAAGCCGAACTGGAGCGTTGCGGCTTTGACAGCAACCAACGGCCGGAACGCATCGAGCCTGCACAGGATGAGGCAACCGACGAAGCCAAACTGCGGAAAGCTGTCGCTGATCTGAAGCGCGCGGGCGGCCTGCCCGATAACTGCATGGTGACGCTAGGCCCGGATGGCGAGCCTCAGATCGTGGCGTTCTAGGCCATGCGAACGATCCTTTACGCACGGGTTTCAACCCGCGATCAGACAGCCGCGCACCAGCTGACCCAGGCTGAAGCGGCAGGCTTCAAGGTGGATGAGGTCGTGACCGATGAGGGCGTCTCGGGCGTATCGACCAAGCTGGCCGAACGCCCGCAGGGCCGCCGCCTGTTCGATCTGCTGCGCGCTGGCGATACGCTGCTGGTGCGCTGGGTCGATCGGCTGGGGCGCGACTATGCCGATGTCAGCGACACGATCCGGGAATTCATGCGGCGCGGCGTGGTGGTGCGCACGGTGATCAATGGCATGATCTTCGACGGGTCCACCAAAGACCCCATGCAACAGGCCGTGCGGGATGCGCTGATCGCGTTCATGGCCGCCCTGTCGCAAGCGCAGGCGGAGGCGATGAAGGAGGCCCGGCGCGCGGGCGTGGCGCACGCCAAGGCGCAACCGGACGCAAAACAGAAGTTTCGCGGCCGCAAGCCCAGCTTCAGCCGCAAGCAGTTCGATCAGGTGGTTTCGATGCTGGCGCTGGGCGCTGGGCTGTCTGAGATTTCCCAAGCCACAGGCCTGTCACGGGCGGCGATATGGCGCATCAAAGGCGATCCTGCGGCCTGTGAAGCATCGCTGCAGATATGGGGCCTGTAGGCCTGCCTGATCGCCGCTCAATGGACTGGCGCCCGCAGCCTCGATGGCTGCGGGCGCTGGTCGTCAGCCGAACGGGTCTTTCGGGTCGGCCTCGCTATCTGGACTATCGGGATCGTTGTCCGCGGCCGCCGCACGCGCCAAATCGCGATCATAGCGTTCCGTAATAGCCCGCAGTTCTGCCAGCCTTTCGGCGATTTCCTCTGCGGTCATTTCTTCGGGCGGTTTGTCGTTCCCCCGTTTGGCGTCTTTGTCGAAAAGACCCCCAGCACGGAACAAGGTTGTTCCTGCGGTGGCCTTGGAGTTTGCCGGTGCTTTCGGGTCTTTGCAGACCCCTACCAGCGCCTCGAAAGCAGCGGGCAGGCCTACAGTTTCGATGAGATGCGTCAATTCTCGTAGGGTCTGCTTTGGGTCTTTGGCTGGCATGGCATGCCCTTTCCTGTGTTACGGTATACGGGCTCTCTGATGGTGGCGGCTTGCTTCAACCGAAGATGTCGAACGATCCGGGTTCCTGTCCTTCGGCAGTCTGAGGCGCGACGGGGCGGGCAGTAGCGGCGCCCGCATCTTCGGCCTGTTCCTTGTGCCGGGCGAACCGCGCGCGGGCCTCGGCATTCTGTTTCCTCTCCAGGCGCTTGCGTTCCCGGTGCTCTGGCGTCCCCAGGGGGCGTTCCTTGTGCCACTTGCTATGGGCGGCCTGTTCCTCGGGCGTCATCTTGGCCAGGCGCTTCTGGCGGGCCTTCCAGCTGCGCTCCTGCATCTGCAGCTTGTTTTCCATTTTGGCGATCGCATCCGGCGCGGTCTTGTCCGGCCATTGCCGGCGATGCCAGTCCTTGCCCTTCGGCGTGCGGCCGCCGTGATAGTAGCAACGGCCGTTTGCCATCGCGAATTGTCGGCAGGGTTGACCCGAATGCTTCGCCGTGGCGCCGCATTGCGCGACCAGGTGCCGGTTGGCTGCGATGCGGCGGAGGATAGCTGTTCCCGCCGCGATGAACGCGGCCGGGGCCTGCTGCTTCGGTTTGTTCCCAGATCGTTTAGCCATTTGTCGCCGTCCCTCGGCGCCCGGTTCGGGAAGTCGCCGTGTAAGGTATGCGGGCGCCTACGACACATCCCGCGGGAACGGCCGAAAGCGCCGGCATTCCTTTGTATGTCACTTCTTCCCCACGTCTTATTCTGGGCGTCCTTGCTCTATCCTGGGTTTGGGACAGACCCACGCCCCCCTTAGGGTGGCGTTGGGACATGTCCCGTTTTACCGGTGGGTGATGTCCCGTTTTGTCCCATTTTGTCCTATTCCACAGTGCTTTGATTTTAATGGAAAATATCATGTCCCGTTTCCTGCCCTGTTTTGTCCTGTTGGGCAAAAATGCCCCCGTTCACGCCGTCCGAAAGATCAGAATAGGACAAGCTGTTTTGTCCCGTTTTTTCGTCCTTTTCGTCCGATCTGGCCCCCACAAGTGGGTCAGCAACGGCTTGAACGCTTGGGGCCAGGCTCCAGTGACCGCGGCTAGGCTGGTCCGCTAGCCCTTTCTCCTTAAGCCGCTTCAGTCGCCCTCGGGCCGCCTCGCCCTTAACGCCCGGTTCTTTCGCCTGGATATGCGCGATCACGGCAGCGGTCTTGACGCCGGCTTGGCCGCAGGTGCTTGCGATGTCTTGCAAGGCGACCAAGGCGGCTCGTTCCGCCTCTGGCAGCGTCACGACCGCTTGCGCGTCCGGGACAGGATCGAACTGGCTGACGACACCGGGTCGTGCGACCGCAGACGTGACGGCCTGACCCTTGGCGTTCTGCCCGAGGTGAACCGGCTCAATGGTGAAAGGCAGATCAGGACCCCGTTCTCGTTCCCGCTGTTTTACCTGATGGATAAGGTTCTTCCTCACTTCGATCTCGGAATCGACGGCACCTTTCAGAGAGGTGCTGCCGCGGGCGCCTTTGCTTTCATCCTTCCCGGTATGGTGGACGATCAGGACATGCGCGCCAGTGGCGTGCCGGATTAAGTCGATTTGCGCCACGAACAAGTTCATGTCGGCCGTGCTGTTTTCGTCACGGCCCATCGTGCGCGCCAGCGTGTCGATAACGATCAGGCCGCAACCACCGGGAATAGCCTGGGCCGCATCGATGATGTCTTGAGCGTCTTCTTTCCGATCACACAGGTTCAGGCTGCCCGCTGCCAGGACGAAATTGGCAGGGGCGGTGCCGTGCTTTCTCTGCAGGGCCGCCAAACGAAGCCGGATGCCGCCTCCCCCTTCGGCCGCTACATACAGCACTCCGCTGCGCTTTGTTTCATGCCCGCCCCAGGTCCAGCCATTGGCGACGGAATACGCCAGACCCAGGACTGCGAACGTCTTGCCGACGTTGCTGGGGCCGTAAAAGACCGACGCGGCCCCGACGTCCAGCCAGCCGTCCACCAAGAGTTCCGCACTATCGACCAGCGCGCGATCGACGGCATCTGCAAAGGACATGACAGATAGGCGCCGGCGCTGCGGGGCGGGCTCGACACCCTGGGGGATTGCTCCGGGTTCGACCACCGAAAACCATTCGGAAGGATCAAGCTGCCGGGCGGATGGTTCGGCCTTGCCCCAGTCGCGCCCCAGTTCCCGAACAGCCTTTTCGCGGCCATACCGCTGCAGGTTCGCCCGCGGCCAGACCCAGGCCAAGGCGGCATAGTCTTCGGCGCTGTAGCCGTTCTGCGCCTTCAGCAGCCCGGCCAGCTTGATCCGGTATTCAGACCCGGACGGGTTCGGGTGGCTGATCTCGCCTTCCCGCCACAGGCGCGCCAGCCGCCCGTCGCGGGACAGATCGGCCTCGAACCTGGCGCGCAGGTCATCGGGCAGGTCCGCATATTCGCCACCATCGTCAAAGCCGCTGTGGTCGATGTCCAGAATGGCCGCCGCGATCGATGCATCATTGTCGGCCGCAGGCTTCGGCACAGGCTTTACGCAGGCTTCGACCTGAAGGGGACTGACCCGATCGCCGGACTGCCGGACGATCTGCGCCCGGCGCTGGACGCGGCCTTTCGCTCGCTTCTTATCATCGGGAATGTTGTCTGGGCCTGGCAGGCGCAGCAATCGGTCGATGTTCTGCACGCTGTCACCGCCCAGCGCCGCCGCAAGGCCGCGCCCGTGATCTTCCGCCCATTGCTGCGCACCGTCTGCAACGGGCATCTTGTCTGCCAGCACGGCCAAGGCCTGAAAGCCCCCGCCGCTGTCCACGATCGCGCCGAAGGGCAGGGCTGCCGCTTCCAGGGCCCCGGTGATCCGCGCCCGTTCGGCTTCCAAGTCGCTGCCAGCCTTGGGGTCGATGTCGGCGCAGATTGCGCGAATCGATACGATGTCGGCCTTGGTCGGCTTTCGCGGTCCCAGGTCCGGCCGAACCTCGTTGGCGGTATAGTAGATGTTTAGCCGACCAGCCCGCGCATCGACCCAGCCCGCAATCGCGGCATGGTCATCCGGCGTAAAGGTTCGGGCCTCGACAGGTCCGGCCTCGGGGTCCATCGCGACCAGATTGTGGGTGCCGGTCGGGTCCAGCCATTGCAGGAAATCGGCGCCGATCTGTCCGGCCGTTGTGTGCTGGCCGCTGGCAGGCGGCTGCGGGCGGGTGCTGGTTTGGGCGTTCATGCTTGCCCCCGCGCCGGGATGCCGGCCGATTGAAGCCCATGGGTCAGGCCCATCATGGCGACATGGCGCGCGACCTCGGCGGCCTCGATCGGCTGATCGCCGCGAACAGCCGCAGCGCCTGCTGTCGAGAAGGTGGCGCGCGTTTCCACGTCAAAGCCGACGGCGATGGCGTAGCTGCCGCCCTCGACAGGATCATGGCTGGGGAAGGCTGCAGCTTCGCTGGCGGAAATCTGCATGGCGAACGGCTTCCCCCCGCGCAGGATCAACTGCGCAAAGGCCCGTTCAAGCAAACCCGTTGCCCTCTGGTCAGCCACCCGGACCAGCTTGCCGGACGCGTCCCGGTCATAGGTGGCCGATGCTATCAGGCGGGCAACCGCCTTGGCCTGCTGGCGCGACAGGCGCCGGCCGCCTTGTCCGAACGGGTGCGATGCGTTATGTTTCATCTGGGTAACCTTTCCAGGCCGGCCGCTCTTGCCCGAGCGCGCCGGTCTTCTTCATTTCGTGTTGTCGATGATGAGGCGCAGGTGCCCGCCGGGCTGGGTCCGGCTGCGGCGCTGGGCGCTGTCGCGGGCGATCGCCGCTGCAACGCTGCGGGCGGTGACCATCGTTCGACCTGCAGCGTCCTGCCGCTTCTCCAAACGGCCTACCGCTGCCTTGCTCCATGCCCAGCTATAGGAACGGCCGGCGCGAGTGGCGGCCTCGCGCAGGCTGATCAACTCGGGCTCGCTTGGGGATGGTATGCGCACGGCTGCCTCCTTTAACTGGCGTGTGCGGCAATCATCAGGCTGGGGCTTCTGCGAAACCACTGCTGTTCGGGTCGCGCGATCGCACACGACCAATCGCAGCCAGCCGGTCAAGATCGCGCGCGAAATGCACATACAGCGCCAGTTCGTCGTCGCTTGCCTGCTTGGCGAAGTATCCCCGTTCCCACCTACGGATGACGCCCAAGTCGCCCAAGCCCAGCCGATCAGCAACGGCTGCATGGCGGTCGTTGGGAGACCCGGCGCCGCGCGTCCGCCATACGTGATCCTGATAGGCCGCACCGACGATTATACGTGTCAGGTCGCGATAGTCAGGCTGGGGGTTCTGCTTTGCTTCTTTCTTAGCGCGGCGCTTACGAACGTCCATTTCAAGGGCTGCGTGCATAAGCGGAATTTCGGGGGAGTCTTCGAATAGGCGGTCGGCGGCAGCTTCGCCCATGATCTCGCTAAACCGCGGCCTTACGATCAAATCGCGGTAGGCCCAGATTGGCCACAGCCAGGGCCGGCGGGGCTCTGCCAGTTGGATGAACCAAGCGGCGGCCCGGCGTTCCTCTCGCGATAAGCTTGGGGTGCTGCGTCGCATTTCTTCGGCAGACCCAAGCAGCGCCTGCAAGCAATGGTCGAGATACGAGCCTTTTGGTGGAACACGTAGCGGCGATGGCCCGCGGCCTGCGGCAGCTTCCCTTTTTGCTTTAGGCATGGCCTAGCCTCCATTCCGCGCTGGCGCCGATACCTTCCGGCGGGCTGCGTTGGCCTGGGCCGATCGGGCAGGATCGGGGCGCCAGGCTGGGGCAGTCGCGGCCAGCCGTTCGACTTCGGCCCGGCGCATCAGCGTGCGCCCGCCCAGCTTTACGAGTTCTACCTCTCCCTTCTTTGCCATCTTGTAGAGGGTCGGGCGGGACACTCCCAACGTGAAAGAGGCATCGTTCAGTTTACAGAGTTCAGGGTCAGCCATGCGGCAGCCTCCACTAGGCAACGCTTAGCGTCGCGTTATGCTTTTTGGGGGTTTGCGGTCCGGCAACCGCCCTGTTCATCCGGTGCATAGACCGCCAAGGGGCCGGGTGCGGTCAGGGGCACACTAGCACGAAGCAGCGGGGACATCAACGACAAGAAAAACGCAAGTATCTGTTTTATCGTGATTTTGTGTATGTCACTTTGTATGTCACAAAGTTGGCGAAAAGGGCGTGACATCAAAGGCAAGCGGCCAAGGTGCTGCGGACCTGCCAGTAAGAGGCGGTAAAAACGATCTGCCGCAATCAAGCGTTTAGGGCTTCTTCCAGTGCTTCCAGAACTGCCGTCTTTGGCTCTTTAGCTTTTCATTGAGCGCCCATTGCCGGGCATTCTTGATGTTCTCCTGCACCTGTTCCTCCGGCGCTAAAGGAGGGCGGGGAGGAGGCGGGGCGTTCCGCTTCACCTCTTCCAGGTATGCCTGCAAGTCGGCCTCATCGATCAGAACCGGCCGCCCTGGGTAATAGGGCAAGACCCCGCCCAGGCGCAGGCGCTTTATCTTGGATGTCGAGCAGCGCATAATTTCGGCTGCCTCAGCCTCGGTTAGGAGTTTCATGGCTCGTTGTCCCCAGCTTGGTTGCAGGCCACGGTCGCACCGCCGAAAGCTAGCAGGCAAACGAAAACTGGCGGAATGGTTCCGGCGTCTGGGTCAGGACGCGCGCTTCAGGAAAAACAGGGTTTCCGCTGGTCGGGGGGTGCGACTGAAACAGTCCTCCGCTACCACGGTTTTCCACAAGACGACCTTCCCGCCGCTAGGGCGCCTGTCACCGGGGTTCCGGCTGGGTCCGGCGAAGGGTGATCTCGCAGCCCGAACCCTCAAGGGCGCGATAGTTTTCCAGGATCACGCGTTCGGACCTGCCGTCGATCGTCAGCCGGCCTTCAGGCGATCCGGCGATTCCGCTTTCGTCCAGGGTCGTGTCCGCCCTGAGACGCGCATAGTCGCCGCCGGTTTCGACGGTGCCGGTGATCTGTTCCAGGCCGTCCAGGGTCAGGGTGGCGTCGGTCATCTGCTTGTCCTCCATTCGAGCCGTCCAGGCACAACGGCCGAACGGCCCAAAAGGGACCAATCGGACCTGCGGGACCGGCGGTGTCTTCAGTCGTCCACGACGCTGAGGATCTGCGGCAGCGCGGGGCAGGGCAGCAGCTGGTTCCTGGCGACATCGGCCAGTGAATGGTTGTGCAGGAACACATAGACATGCGCCGACAGGCTTTCCCACAGCCGGTTCGACAGGGTCTGCGCGCGCGATCCCGACACGCCCCCCGACGCGCCCGCGCCGATATGCATGGCGCTGACGGTCTCGTCCACGGCTTCCAGGATTTCCGAGATGCGGATCGTCTCGGGCGCGCGGGCCAGCCGGTAGCCGCCTCCGGGGCCGCGCACCGAAGCGACCAGGCCCGCCCGGCGCAGGCGCACGAACAATTGTTCCAGATACGGCAGAGAGATGTCCTGGCGGCCCGAAATCTCGGCCAGCGAGGTCAGGTCGTCGCCCCGTGCCGTCGCCAGATCGACAAGCGCGATGATCGCATAGCGACCCTTTGTGGACAGTTTCATCGGCTGGCTCCCCCTGTTGCGGCCGGGTCGGATTGACGACGCGCGCACTGCCGCGCTATGCCGCCGGGGCGCGTTTCTTGCGCAATCCCGACCGGCATCCCAGATAGCGGTCTAAGAGCGCCACGCAGATGCGTCAAGAAACCACCGTCATGTCGAAGGAAGACGATGCCAGAGTTGATTTTTCCCGGTCCCGAAGGCCGGCTCGAAGGCCGCTACCACCCCCAGCCCGGCAAACCCGACGCCCCCCTTGCCATCGTCCTGCATCCGCACCCGCAATATGGCGGGACGATGAACAACCGCGTCGTCTATAACCTGCATTATGCGTTTCACAAGCTGGGCTTCACCGTGATGCGGTTCAATTTCCGCGGCGTGGGGCGCAGCCAGGGCGAATTCGACCAGGGCATCGGCGAATTGTCGGATGCCGCCTCGGCGCTGGATTACCTTCAGGCGATGAACCCCAACAGCAAGCATTGCTGGGTCGCGGGCTTTTCCTTCGGCGCCTGGATCGGGATGCAGCTGCTGATGCGGCGGCCGGAAATCACCGGCTTCATCAGCGTGGCCCCGCCCGCCAACATGTACGATTTCAGCTTTCTGGCGCCCTGCCCGTCGTCCGGGCTGATCGTGAACGGCACCGCCGACCGGGTGGCGCCGCCCAAGGACACCCATAGCCTGGTCAGCAAGCTGCGCGAACAGAAGGGCATCACCATCACCCATGAGGAAATCGAGGGGGCCGATCACTTCTTCCGCGACGACGAGGCGCATATGAAGCCGATGATCGACCTGGTGCAGTCCTATGTCCGCCGCCGACTGACCGAAACCAGCCGCTGAGGCGGAATGTCCGATCGCATCGCCCGCCAGTTCGCCTTCCTGGCCGAGGCCGACCGCCTGAAGACGGTCGACCGGGCGAATGTGCTGCTGGATCTGTCGCGCCCGGAAAACAGCGCCGAACACAATTGGCACGTCGCCTTGCAGGCGATGGTGTTCGGCGCCTCGGATCGCGCGATCCAGATGCTGCTGGTCCATGACCTGGTCGAGATCGACACGGGCGACCAGCCCATTCATCTGGATCACGACGCGGCCCTTCTGGCGACTGCCGAGGCGCGGGCGGCGGACCGCATCTTCGGCCTGTCGCCCGACCGCGACCGGCTGCTGGATCTGTGGCTGGAATTCGAAGCCGCCGCCTCTGCCGATGCGGTCATGGCCAAGCGCATGGATCACAGCCAGCCGCTGTTCCAGGTGCTGCTGGCGCCGCAGCCGCTGGCCGATCACCTGGCCGTCGTCCGCGACAATATCGGGCGCGGGCGCGCCGCCCGGCTGCGGAGCGAATGGCCCGAGGCGATGGGCTGGGCCGATGCGGTGCTGACCGGGACGACGCCGCCCGACAGCGACCTGCACCGCCGCCTGCGCTTCCTGGCCGAGGCCGACGCGCTGAAATCCGTCCTGCGCGCCAGCCTGCTGATCGACGCCTCGCGCCGGGAAAACAGCGCCGAACACAGTTGGCACCTGGCGCTCTATGCGCTGGCTTTCGCCGATCTGGCGGGGCCGGGTGTCGATATCGGCCGGGTGATCCGCATGTTGCTGATCCACGACCTGGTGGAAATCGACGTGGGCGACGTGCCGCTGCATTCCGCCGGGGGGCTGGCGCATGGCTCGGCCGACATCCAGGCCGCCGAGGCCGAGGCCGCCCTGCGCATCTTCGGGCTTCTGCCCGACCGCCAGGCGGGGGATTTCCTGGCACTGTGGCGGGAATTCGAAGCCGCCGCAACGCCGGACGCGGTTTTCGCCAAAGCCCTGGACCGCTGCCAGCCGGTGATCCAGAACCTGGGATTGGGCGGCATCGGCTGGGTGGATTACGGCGTCACCTTCGCCGATCTCGAATCGCGCGTCGGCGGCAGGATCAGCCTGGGCGCGCCCGCCTTGTGGGACTGGCTGCGCCCGCGGGTGCGGGATTTCCTGGGCTGACGTTCAGCCCGCCAGCAGGGGTGTGCGGTTGGCCGCGTGGCGCGCGGCGAGGTGCCTCGCCTTCCGGCCTGCGACAAGGGGCCGCGCGCGGGGAAAAGTATCCGCGCCATCGCGAAGCCACGGGAGCAGGGCGAAAATTTCATTCGCGGCATCGCCAAGCGCCAGCACCGCCTGCGGCCCCGGATAAAGCGATTCGGTTTCGGTCCCGTTCGAGACCAGGATCTCGTGCGCCTGAAGCATCAGGCGGACATAGGTGACGCCGGGCGCATCGGTCAGGATGTCGATCCCGTCCAGTTCGGTCAGGTGCCGGGCGGCGACCAGCAGTTCCCGCGCCCCGAACATCCGCGCCGCGATGGCCGAGCGCACCAGGATGCGATGCTGCTGCGACACCAGCAGATCCTGCGCGGGCAGGTTCGGACCCAGGGCGCCCGCCGCGATGCGTACCGGGGCCAGGGCGGGGTTGGCGGCGATTTCGGAGGCGGTGACGGTGCGGGCGCCTGCCCAGCGGACGGGTTGCGGGCCGTTGTCGCGGGTCGTCACCAGGTCTCCGGCGCGGATGACTTCGACCAGGCGGTCGCCCGCCGGGGTGCGGATCAGGGTTCCTGCGGCAAAGCAGGGTATCGGCAGGTCGAAGATCGTCGGGCTGAAGGAAATGGTCGCCACATAGGTATTCGAGGGGAACGGATCGGCCGACAGGATCCTGACGCTGCGCAGGGCGTCGATGCCGTCCCATTCGGGCAGCGCATCCCTGGACGGGCGGAAGAACATGTCGCCGTTCCGCATCTGGATCAGCACACCGTCCTGAGCCGTCGATCCGCCATCGGGGAAGGTCAACTGATACCGAACCGACAGAAAGCCGGTGATGGTGCTGTCGACCGTCTGCCCGGTGTGGGGCGAGGCATACATCATCCGGGAGTCCGCGACATCCCCGCCCCCGCCGTCGCTGTTATAGGTGGTCGCGAAAGCCTGGACCTGCAGGCCGTCGACGGTGACCGTGCGGCTGTCGCCCTGGATCGAGACGGCCTTGATCTGGGCGGTGCCGACGGCGCCGTATCCGGCCATGCCATCCGCCTCGGAATCGGTCGAGGGCGTGCCTGCGGTGGCGTTCACCTGCGCCTGGTTGCCGATCCACATCCATGTGACGACCGCCATGGCGAACCCCGATCACCGTGAAAAATCCTGGAACAGGGGATAGCACCGGCCCGCCCGAAAATCCCGCGCGCTCTGCGGCGGATTTTTCTAAAAAGCGACGCGAAACAGCCGCCGTCCCGGATTTCGACAAGGCCGAAAGGGGGCGCAAAGTATTGCATACCGCTGCATACATTCTTTCCTTTCCCCGCTTTCCCGGCTATAGCGGCAGCCGAATCCAACGCCAAAGGGAATGCCCATGTCGAAGATCAAGGTAGCCAACCCCGTCGTCGAGCTTGACGGCGACGAGATGACCCGGATCATCTGGGACTTCATCAAGCAGAAGCTGATCCTGCCCTATCTGGACGTGGATCTGAAATACTACGACCTGGGCATCGAGGAACGCGACCGGACCGAGGATCAGGTCACCATCGACGCCGCCAACGCCATCAAGCAATACGGCGTGGGCGTCAAATGCGCGACCATCACCCCGGATGAACAGCGGGTCGAGGAATTCGGCCTCAAGAAGATGTGGAAATCGCCCAACGGCACGATCCGCAACATCCTGGGCGGCGTGATCTTCCGCGAACCGATCATCTGCCAGAACGTGCCGCGCCTGGTGCCGCACTGGACCAAGCCGGTGATCGTCGGCCGTCACGCCTTCGGCGACCAGTACAAGGCCACCGATTTCCGCTTCCCCGGCAAGGGCAAGCTGACCATCAAGTTCGTTGGCGAGGATGGCGAGACCATCGAGCACGAGGTCTTCCAGGCGCCGTCCTCCGGCGTGGCGATGGCCATGTACAACCTGGACGATTCGATCCGCGACTTCGCCCGCGCGTCCATGAACTATGGCCTGCAACGCGGCTTCCCGGTCTATCTGTCGACCAAGAACACCATCCTGAAAGCCTATGACGGCCGCTTCAAGGATCTGTTCCAGCAGGTCTTCGACGAGGAATTCGCCGACAAGTTCAAGAAGGCCGGGATCACCTATGAACACCGGCTGATCGACGACATGGTGGCATCCAACCTGAAATGGTCGGGCGGCTATGTCTGGGCCTGCAAGAACTATGACGGCGACGTGCAGTCCGATACCGTGGCCCAGGGCTTCGGTTCGCTGGGGCTGATGACCTCGGTCCTGATGACGCCCGATGGAAAGACCGTCGAGGCCGAGGCGGCGCACGGCACCGTGACGCGCCATTACCGCGAACATCAGAAGGGCAACCAGACCTCGACCAACTCGATCGCGTCGATCTTTGCCTGGACGGGCGGCCTGAAGCACCGCGCGAAGCTGGACGACAACGCGCAGCTGCTGAACTTCGCCGAGACGCTGGAGCGCGTGACCGTGCAGGCGGTCGAGGACGGCCACATGACCAAGGATCTGGCACTGCTGGTCGGGCCGGACCAGAAATGGCTGACCACGATGGGCTATCTGGAAAAGGTCGACGAATACCTGAACAGGGCTTTGGCCTGATCAAGGGAAGCGGGCCGGGCATTCGCCCGGCCCTTTTCTTGCCTCCGGCGGGGATATTTGGGCAAAGATGAAAGGCTGATTCACCTTTGCCCAAATATCCTGGGGGAGTCCCGCAGGGACGGGGGCAACGCCCCCTTTCTTCGGGGGCCGAGCTGCGTTATGTGGCTGGCGATCCCAGCAGGAGCAATCCCATGAAAGCCGCCGTCATCACCTTTCCCGGATCGAACTGCGACCGCGATCTGGCCGTGGCCCTGGAACAGGCCGGAGCGCAGGTGGCGCGCGTCTGGCACAAGGACGACGCGCTGCCCGAGGGCACCGATCTGGTCGCCGTGCCGGGCGGGTTTTCCTTTGGCGATTACCTGCGTTGCGGGGCCATCGCCGCGCAGTCGCCGATCGCGGGGGCCTTGCGGCGTCATGCGGAACGCGGAGGCTATGTGCTGGGGATCTGCAACGGCTTTCAGGTGCTGACCGAACTGGGG
The DNA here is from genome assembly GCF_052045125.1 of Paracoccus sp. 22332. Lineage (NCBI taxonomy): Bacteria > Pseudomonadati > Pseudomonadota > Alphaproteobacteria > Rhodobacterales > Paracoccaceae > Paracoccus > Paracoccus sp. 22332. The sequence continues at coordinate 27,972 of NZ_JBQEOI010000008.1, read as the reverse complement.
CTGCTTCCGGGCGCGCTGATGCGCAATACCGGGCTGACCTTCCTGTGCAGGACGGCGATGCTGGAGGTGGCGACCAGTGACAGCGACTTCACCGCCGGATACGAAAAGGGCCAGCGGATCGCCATCCCGGTCGCTCATCACGACGGCAACTATCAGGTCACGCCGGAAGGTCTTGCCGCCCTGCGCGACGGGGACCGCATCGCCTTTACCTATGGCCCGGCGATCAACGGATCGGTCGCCGACATCGCCGGGGTGCTGTCGGAAAACCGCCGCGTGCTGGGGATGATGCCGCATCCCGAGCGGGCCGCCGATCCGGCGCTGGGCGGGACCGATGGTGCGGCGCTGTTCCGCTCGCTTGTGAACGGCGTTGTCAACGCCTGACTTGAGCGTTCGTGCGTCTGCGCCTAGAGTGCGGCAGTTGTGCAACATGGCCGGACATCATCGGTGATCGAGGAAAGCGAGTCAGAGCGTTTACGCCCCCGGCTGTCCCAACCGGGCAATCCGTGGTGGCTGCGCATCGCCGTCGCGCTGATCTTCGTCGTCGCGATCGCCTCGATCTGGACCACCAATGCCTGGCTGACCGCGCGGTTCTCGGAAAACACCCGCGTCCGGTCCGAATTGCGGCTGGCGCTGTATACCGGCAACCTGCTGTCGGAATTGCAGCGCACGGCGGTGGTGCCGCTGCTGCTGGCCCGCGATCCCGCGTTGATCGGGTCGCTGAACAGCAACGATTTCTCGTCCACCTCGGCCCGGCTGATGGCGGCGCAAAAGGAAATCGGCGCGGCGTCGATCCGGCTCCTGGATGCGTCGGGGCGCACGGTGGGGGCGACCGACCGGTATCAGCTTGGCACCAACAACGTCCTGTCGCCCTTTTACGTCGAGGCGCTGCGGTCGCGTGACACCGTCTTCACCGTCGCCAACCAGGGCAGCGGCGCCTATGAATTTACCTATTCCCGCGCGGTGGTGGCCGACGGCAAGACCCTCGGGGTGATCGTCGTCGGCGCCGATCTGTCGCGGCTGGAACGGTCCTGGGCGGGAATTTCCGATGCGGTGGCCGTCACTGACAGCGAAGGCAACATCATCCTGGCGACCGAGCCCCGCTGGCGCGGCCTGACCATGCCCGAGGCGCTTGCGGTGCGCGACGCGCCCTCGGCCATCCAGCGGGCCTTCCAGGTGACGGCCGACTGGACCTCGACCCCCATCGACGCCTATGTCCAGGGCCGCGCCGTCATGCGGGCCGAAACACGAATCCCGTTCCGCGGCTGGCGGATGATCAGCTTTACCACCTATGCGTCGGTGCGCGAGCAGGTGAACGCGGTTCTGGCGCTGGAAATCATGGGCTTCGCGATCCTGCTGGCCGGGACGTTCTATGCCCTGTCGCGCCGGGCGCGCAGCCAGTCGGTCGCCTATATGCGCGAATCGGCCGACCTGCGGGCGCTGAACATGCGCCTGACCCGAGAGATCGCGGAACGCGAGCGGATGCAGAAGGAACTGCGCGTCGCCGAACAGACCGTTCAGCAAAGCTCCAAACTGGCGGCGTTGGGGGAAATGTCGGCGGGCGTCAGCCACGAGTTGAACCAGCCTCTGGCCGCGATGAAGACCTATCTGGCGGGCGCGCGGCTGTTGTTGCAGCGCGGCCGGGCCGAGGAGGCGCTGTCCAGCTTCCAGCGGATCGACGACCTGATCGAACGCATGGGCGCGATCACCCGGCAGCTGAAATCCTATGCCCGCAAGGGCGGCGAGGCGGTGGAGCCGGTGGATCTGCGCGGCGCCGTCAGCAGCGCCCTGACCATGATGGAGCCGCAGCTGCGCGGCCGCACGATCCGGGTGATCCGCAACCTGCCGCGCCGCCCCGTGATGGTGATGGCCGACCGCATCCGGCTGGAGCAGGTCATCATCAACCTGCTGCGCAACGCCGTCGATGCGGTGCGCGACCGGCGCGACGCGCGGATCGAGATCACCGTGGAAACCGGCGCCCATGCCTATGTGCTGGTGCGCGACAACGGACCGGGCATTTCCGACCTGGAAAAGCTGTTCGAGCCGTTCTGGACCACCAAGAAGCCGGGCGAGGGGACGGGGCTGGGCCTTGCCATATCGTCCAGCATCATGGCCGATTTCGGCGGCCGTCTGACCGCCCATAACGAAGACGAAGGCGCCGTGTTCGCCGTCGAACTGCCGCTGTTGAAGCCAAGGCAGGACGCGCAACCCCTAGCCGCCGAATGAATGTTCGAGAGAGGAAGACCCAATGTCCCGCAAATTGAAGATTGCGATTGTCGACGACGAACCAGACATGCGGGAATCCATCAGCCAGTGGCTGGTCCTGTCCGGGTTCGAAACCGAAACCTATCCCAGTGCCGAGGATGCGCTGAAGACCATCGGTCCCGACTGGCCCGGCATCGTCGTCAGCGACATCCGAATGCCCGGCATGGACGGCATCGCCTTCCTGAAGCGCCTGATGGGGCTGGATTCGGGCTTGCCGGTGATTCTGATCACTGGCCATGGCGACGTACCCATGGCGGTCGAGGCGATGCGCCTGGGCGCCATGGACTTCATGGAAAAGCCCTTCAACCCCGACAAGATGACGGCGCTTGCCAAGAAGGCCACGCAGATGCGCCGCATGACGCTGGACAACCGCGCCCTGCGCCGCGACCTGTCCGAAGGCCAGCAGGTCATGTCCAAGCTGATCGGCGCCAGCCCGGTGATGGAACGCCTGCGCGAGGATATCCTGGATCTGGGCCAGGCCGACGGCCATGTGCTGATTGACGGCGAGACCGGGACCGGCAAGACCCTGGTGGCCCACGCCCTGCACGCCGTGGGGCCGCGCGCGTCCAAGAAATTCGTGCCCGTATCCTGCGCCGCCTATAACGACGAGGCGCTGTCGGCCCGCCTGTTCGGCCCGTTGGAGGACGGCATCCCGGCGGTCGAGGAGGCGCGCGGCGGCACCCTGTGCCTGGAAGACATCGAGGCACTGTCCGAACCGCTGCAGGCCCGCCTGCTGGCCTTCATCAGCGACGGCGGCACTCCTGCGGAAACCCGGATCATCGCCATTTCCAACGCCCGCGGCGAGGGCCGCAAGGCCGAGGATTCGCTGCGCCCCGACCTGTTCTATCGCCTGTCCGCGCTCAAGATCACCCTGCCGCCGCTGCGCGCGCGGGGCGAGGACATCCTGTCGCTGTTCACCCGCATGACCGAGCAGTTTTCCGAGGAATACGGCTGCGAACCCCCGCAGGTCAGCGCGCAGGAGGCTGCCCAGCTGTTGCAGGCCCCCTGGCCCGGCAACATCCGCCAGCTGATCAACGTGGCCGAACGCGCGGTCTTGCAGAACCGGCGCGGGTCTGGGTCGATCGCGTCGCTGCTGATGGCCGACGGCGAGGACAACCAGCAAGCCACCACGACCGAGGGCAAGCCGCTGAAGGAATATGTCGAAAGCTTCGAAAAGATGCTGATTGACAACACCATGCGCCGCCACAAGGGCAGCATCGCCGGGGTGATGGACGAATTGTGCCTGCCGCGCCGAACGCTGAACGAAAAAATGGCGAAATACGGCCTGCAACGCGGCGATTATCTGTAAAAGCGACAGGGGGGCGGATTTCTCCGCCCCCACTGTATCGTGCCGGGCTGTCACAAAAACAATAACCGAATACTCAGCCCAATTCAGACCGATCAGACGATGACCGGTCGGGACAGCAAGCGTCCTACACTATACGCGCTCGCAATCGTCCAGGGATACCGTCGCCGGATCCTGGAGGAAGGCCCCGCCACACACAAAATCTGGCTTGCCGTCCCGCTCTGTCAATGCCGCCCCCCGGACAAGGGGGCGATCGGAAGGGACAAGCCCGCCGGTCGGACGCGACAGGATGTCGGGATATTCGTTTGCATATTCCAACGTCATGATCGCTTCATCCTTGGCCGGGGGCCATCCATTCCCTGGCAGTCCAATCGTTGACTGCCCGATCAACTTACTTGCGCGTCACCCGCTGCTCAACCTATCCATTTGGTCAATTGGTATGGGGATCATCATAGATCTCTGTTTTTCCGTGAGGATTTCAGCTACTGAAAATATGTCTGACCAAAAGGACAATTGCGCCTGCGCATCTGTGGCGGGTGGGCGGTCCGATCCTTTCGGGCTTGGCCCTTGCGCCGCAGTGGCCGGGGCGCTAACCCGCTGGCGACAGTACAGGGGCATCTCATGGACGACAGTTTCGCCAAGGCACCTCATCCGCGCACGCAGGCGGTTCATCACGGCATCCGCCGCAGCCAGTACGGAGAGATGGCCGAGGCGATCTTTCTGACCCAGGGCTTCGTCTATGACAGCGCCGAACAGGCCGAGGCGCGCTTCAAGGGCACCGGCCCGGACGAGTTCATCTATGCCCGCTATGGCAACCCCACCAGCCGCATGTTCGAGGATCGCATCGCCGCCCTGGAAGGGACCGAGGACGCCTTTGCCACCGCCAGCGGCATGGCCGCCGTGAACGGCGCGCTGTTTTCGATGTGCAAGCCCGGCGATCATGTCGTGGCGTCCCGCGCTTTGTTCGGATCCTGCCTGTATGTGCTGGACCTGCTGAAGAAATTCGGGGTCGAGGTCAGCTATGTCGACGGCACCGACCTGGATCAGTGGAAGGCGGCGCTGCGCCCCGGCACCCGCGCGGCGTTCTTCGAGACCATGTCGAACCCGACGCTGGAGGTGATCGATATCCAAGGCGTCGCCGATCTTGCCCACGCGGTCGGTGCCCTGGTCGTGGCCGATAACGTGTTCGCGACGCCGGTCTTTTCCCGTGCCGCCGAACTGGGGGCGGATGTGGTCGTCTATTCTGCGACCAAGCATATCGACGGCGGCGGGCGGGCGCTTGCGGGGGTGATCTGCGGCACCCGCCAGTTCGTGCGCGACGTCGCCGAGCCGTATCTGAAGCATACCGGCGGCGCGATCAGCCCGTTCCACAGCTGGATCATGCTGAACGGCCTGACCACCATGGATCTGCGCGTGCGCGCCCAGGCCGACAGCGCGCAGAAGGTGGCTCAGGCGCTGCAAGGCCATCCCGCCCTGTCGCGCGTCATTTATCCAGGCTTGGCCAACCATCCCCAGCACGACCTGGCGATGCGCCAGATGGGCGCGGGCGGCACCATGATCGCCATCGAGGTGGCGGGTGGCAAGGAAGCCGCCTTCGCCGCGCTGAACCGGCTGGAAATCGTCAGCATCTCCAACAACCTGGGCGACGCCAAGTCCATTGTCACCCATCCCGCGACGACCACCCATCAGCGCCTGTCGGACGAGGACCGCGCCCATCTGGGCATCACGCCCGGCCTGCTGCGCCTGTCCGTGGGGCTGGAACATGCCGACGATCTGATCGCCGATCTGCGCCGCGCCCTGGAGGGGTGACGGGAACGGGTCGCGAACGCGGCCCGTTCTGCCGGATTCGCCCTTTGGATTCCTGGCCCGCGCGCCCATATTGTCGGCGACCGTGCCGCGAGGATACCCGCATGTCTGATGCCCGCCCCCTGATCCCCGCCTATCCGGCCCTGGCTCGCAGCTATGACGCGGATTTTCGGGTCGATGACGCCTACAAGGCCGGGCTGCCCGATCTGCAAAACGGCCCCGCCAGCCTGATCGTGGGCGCCCGCGCGCCGATCCAGCATGTCGGCATTTCCAATTTCCGCCTGCCGATCCGCTATCAGACCCGCGATGGCGGCGAACTGACCTTGGAAACCAGCGTGACCGGCACCGTCAGCCTGGAGGCCGACCGCAAGGGAATCAACATGTCCCGGATCATGCGATCCTTCTATGCCCATTCCGAACATGCCTTCAGCCTCAAGGTGCTGGAGGCCGCGCTGGACTATTACCAGGCCGACCTGGACGCCTACGACGCGCGCATTCAGATGCGGTTTTCCTATCCGATCCGGGTCGATTCGCTGCGCTCGGGCCTGTCGGGCTGGCAGTATTACGACATCGCGATGGAGGTTCTGGATTTCCACGGCCAGCGGCTGCGGATCATGCATTTCGATTACGTCTATTCCTCGACCTGCCCCTGTTCGCTGGAACTGTCCGAACATGCGCGCGAGACCCGGTCGCGGCTGGCGACGCCCCATTCGCAGCGGTCCATCGCCCGGATTTCGGTGGTCATGCTTGGTCCCGAAAAGATCTGGTTCGAGGATGTGGTGGACCTGTGCCGCCGCGCCGTGCCGACCGAGACGCAGGTGATGGTCAAGCGAGAGGACGAGCAGGCCTTCGCCGAACTCAACGCCGCGAATCCGATCTTCGTCGAGGATGCCGTCCGCGCCTTTGCCCAGCAGTTGCTGGCCGATCCACGCTTCGGCGATTTCCGCGTGGTCGCCAGCCATCAGGAATCGTTGCATTCGCATGATGCGGTCAGCCTGTTGGTCAGCGGGCCGACCTTTGCCCAGGCCTCGCTGGATCCGATGACTTTCGCGGGGTTGCGGGCCTGACAGGCCGCAAGCCGGGGGCGCTTCGCCCCCCGGCCCCCCCGAGGGTATTGGGACAAAGAAGAAGCGGCGGGGTTCTTCTTCTTTGCTCATATACCCATTTGACGCGGGCCCTTTGCGCTGAGGATGCCGTTTCGGCTCAGTAGGCTGCGGGCCCCGTGCCTTCGGGCAGGGCGCCATAGGGCAGCCAGATCGTCTTGGTCTGGGTGGCGTGGCGCAGGAAAATTTCGCCTTGCGCATGCGGGCCGCACCAGTCGCGATGGGCGGGCGACCAGACGGGTTTCAGGTTGCCGCCCGCCGCCTTTTCCACCGCCGCCAGATCGCCCCCGACCATCCACATGGCCGCGACCTCATCATGCGCGGCCAGGGTTTTCGCCAGTTCGTCCCGCGGGCCGGTCACGATATTGACCACGCCGCCCGGCAGGTCCGAAGTGTCGAAGATCTGATACAGATCCAGCACCGGCAACGGATCGTCCTGCGCGGCAATCGCGACCACGCGGTTGCCCATGGCGATGGCAGGCATGACCAGCGACATGAACGCGGCCAGGGGCTGGGCATTCGGGCCGGCGATGCCCAACACGCCGAAGGCTTCGTTCACCACGTTCAGCAGGTGGCCGGGCCGGGTCTGGACATTGGCGCCGTCGAACTTGTCGGCCCAGGCGGCATAGTGGAAGGCGCCGGCGATGGCAGCATCGACCTCGGCCTGGCTGGTGCGGCGGGCAAATTCCTCGGCGCGGGCGGAAAGATTTTCCGCAATGTAATACAGCACCTGCGCGCGGGCATGGCCGCCCATCGCGGTCCATTTTCCGGCCTTGGCTGCCGTCTCGACCGCGTTGCGGATGTCCTTGCGGCTGCCCAGCGGCGCCAGCCCGCCCGGCACCGCATACATCGCCCCGCCATCCGGCCGCTTCTGTGCGCCGCCGATATACAGCTTGGCCGTGCGGTCCAGACCCTTCGGCCCCGGCCGACCCGTTGTCGCGGCGACTGGTTCGGTTGGGGCGGGTTCCGGCGCGGCATCGACCTGCGGTTCGGCCAGATAGTCCAGCATCCCCGCGCGCCCGCCTTCGCGGCCGAAGCCGCTTTCGCGATAGCCGCCGAAGGGGGCGGCGGCGTCGAACAGGTTGGCGCAGTTGATCCAGACGACGCCCGCCTTGATCCGGGCGGCCAGATCGGTCGCCACCGCCGCGCTTTCCGACCAGACCGAGGCGGCAAGGCCATAGCGGGTGCTGTTCGCCAGTTCCGCCGCCTCGTCCGCCGTGCGGAAGGTGGACAGCGTGGCGATCGGCCCGAAGATTTCCTGGCTGAAACCCGGATTGGCGGGGGCGATGTTGCGCAGATAGCCCGGCGCGACGAAGCAGCCGTCCTGCGCCGCGCCCCCGACCAGTTCCGCGCCCGCCGCGACCGAAGCCCGGCAGATCGACAGGATCCGGTCTTTCTGGATGGGATCGACGATGGCGCCGATATCGGTGGACTTGTCCAGGGGCGGGCCGACGCGCAGCCGCGCCATGCGGGCGGAGAGCAGGGTTTCAAAGCGGCCCGCCACCGCCTCGGCCACCAGGATGCGCGACCCGGCGCAGCAGACCTGACCCTGGTTGAACCAGATCGAATCCACCACGCCCTCGACCGCCGCGTCCAGATCGGCGTCGGGCATGACCACGAAGGGCGACTTGCCGCCCAGTTCCAGGGTCAGCCGCTTGCCCGTGCCGGCCAATTGCCCCGCAATGGTGCGCCCGACCTCAGTCGAGCCGGTGAAGGCAATCTTGTCCACCTGGGCGGCCGCAAGGGCCGCGCCGGTCTCTCCGTCGCCGGTGACGATGTTCACGACGCCTGCGGGCAGGCCGATCTCCTGGCAGATCTCGGCGAAGGCCAGGGCGGTCAGGGGGGTGTATTCGGCGGGTTTCAGGACGACCGTGTTGCCCGCCGCAAGCGCGGGGGCGATCTTCCAGGCCAGCATCAGCAGCGGAAAGTTCCAGGGGATGATCTGGCCGCAGACGCCCAGCGGCGCGTGGCCTGGGAAGGCTGCGTCGCGCAGTTCCGCCCAACCTGCATGGTGATAGAAATGCCGCGCCACCAGCGGCACGTCGATGTCGCGCGATTCCCGGATCGGCTTGCCGTTGTCCAGTGTCTCCAGCACCGACAGGAAGCGTTCGCGCTTCTGCACATGCCGGGCCAGGGCATAGAGATACCGCGCCCGCCCGGTCCCCGTCAGCGCCGCCCATCCTGGCTGCGCGTCCCGCGCCGCCGCGACCGCCGCCGCCACGTCGTCGCCTGTGCCCTGCGTCACCCGCGCCAGAACCTGACCCGTCGCGGGATCGCGCGTGTTGAACAGCGCGCCGGGTTCGGTGAAGGCCCCGCCGATGAAATGCCCGAAGGCCCCGTGCCGCGCCAGCCAGTCGCGCACTGCCGCGCTATCCTCGACCGAGGGGCCGTATTCCAGTGTTTCCATCAAGTCGCTCACGCTGGTCATGCGTCCCTCAGGCAATGGCTTGACGATGGGCGGCGGCATAGCGGCCCGTCACATGGTGGCTGATCTGCCGTTCTATATCGCCCAGCAGGCTGCTGGCGCCGATGCGGAGCAGATCGGGGCGCAGCCAGTCGCGGCCCAGTTCCTCGGCCATCAGCACCTGCCAGTTCAGCGCGTCCTTCGCCGTCCTCAATCCGCCCGCAGGCTTGAATCCCACGACATGGCCGGTCTGGTCGCGATAGTCACGGATCGCCCGGCACATCACCAGCGACACGGGCAGGGTGGCGTTCACCCCTTCCTTCCCGGTCGAGGTCTTGATCCAGTCCGCCCCGGCCTGCATCGCCACATGGCTGGCACGGGCGACGTTTTCCAGCGATTTCAAATCGCCCGTCGCCAGGATCGCCTTCATCCTGGCATCGCCGCAGGCTTCGCGCATGGCCCGGATTTCGTCATACAGCGCCGCCCAGTCGCCGCGCAGGACATGGGCGCGGGTGATGACGATGTCGATCTCGTCCGCGCCCTGATCGACGGCATAGAGAATCTCGGCCAGCCGCAGGTTCAGGGGCATCAGCCCGGCCGGAAAGCCGGTCGCGACGCTGGCGACGGGGATACCGGAATTGCCAAGCGCGCGCTTGGCCGCGCCGACCATCGTCGGATAGACGCAGACCGCGCCGGTGGTCAGGTGGGATACCCCCATCGCGCCCAGCAGATCGGGCGCCACCGGCTGCATCGCCTTGGCGCAAAGCCGCGCCACCCGGTCGGGGGTGTCGTCGCCCGCAAGCGTGGTCAGGTCGATGCAGCGCACCGCGTTCAGAAGCCAGGCGGCCTGATGGTCCTTCTTCAGGCTGCGCCGCGCCGGCAGGGTCGCGGCCCGGCGTTCGACGGCGGGGGCGTTGATGCGGATCCCCGCAAAACCGTCAACCCGCAAGTCGGTGCCCGGATTGCGGGTCATGGCCGTCTTCTCCACCCCGACAGCCCGCGTTCCTGGAACTGCGCCCACATCCGCCAGATCAGCGCCAGCAGCATCAGCAGCACCACGCAGATGATCGAGGCCGCCCAGTTGCGCGGGCGTTCGTCGGGTCCGGCCAGAGTGTCGATGCTGACCGCGTTGGGATAGGTGGACAGCCAGGCCATCCGCCAGCCATAGGCGGTGACACTGACCCATTGCGGGTTGTCGCGGCCCGATTGCAGGTTGGTTGCCTCGGCCTGCAGGTTGGCGCTGTCGTATTTGAAATAGGGCGGCCAGATCCAGCCGGTATCCTCGTTGCGATAGACGAAGACCTTTCCGTTCGGGCGCACCGTCTCGATGAAGCGCACGTCGCGCTGTCCGGCGGCGTTTTCCACCGTGCCGGTATTGTCGGACGCATAGAAGATCGCGTTCGAGGCTGTCACCGAAGTCAGGCGGTTATAGGTATTGGTGATGCGCACCGTGTTCTTGGACGGCAGCGCATAGTCCAGGAACAGGAACACCGCGATGCCGAACAGCACGCCGACCGCGACCTTGAAATAGTGCATGGAAAAGCGGTCCTTATTGCCAGTTGACCCAGTAGATGATGCCCATGACCGCCAGATTGGGCAGAACGAAGACCAGAAGCAACAGCCGCGATTTCAGCGTCTTGTCGAATTGGGTCATGGACCTGCGGACGAACGCGCGCCGGGCCGCGCCGTTCCCCGCCATGGCAGGGTGGCGTTCGTCCCAGATCTCTTCCAGCCTTTCGCGGCGCAGCGAGCGGAGATAGACCCGCAGCAGCAGATAGAACACCGTCTCGGCGATCAGCAGGAACAGGATCAGGCGGAAGAAGGCGGCCAAGGGCGGGTCCGGGTTGAGGTTTCTGCCCGACGCTAGCACCCTGGGCCGTGGCCCACCAGCGCAAGGACAGACCATGAGCACCGAACAGGACATCCTGCGGCAATCCATCGCCGCGACCTTCGCCGTGGCGGCGATCGGCGTGGGCTTCGGTGTGCTGACGGGGTCGTCCTCGATCATCTTCGACGGGATCTATTCGCTGACCGATGCCAGCATGACGCTGCTGGCGCTGCTGGTTTCGCGGCTGATCACGCAGCAGATGTCGGAACGCCGCCAGGCGCGGCTGGTCCAGCACTTCACCATGGGCTTCTGGCATCTGGAACCGATGGTGCTGGGCCTCAGCGGGGTGATGCTGACCGGGGCGGCGGTCTATGCGCTGTTCAACGCGGTGCAAAGCCTGCTGTCGGGCGGCAGAGAGCTGCAATTCGGTCAGGCCATCGTCTATGCCGTGCTGGTGGTCGTGGTGGCGGCGGGCATGGCGCTGCGCAACCACCGGGCCAACCGGCGCATCCGTTCGGGCTTCGTCGAACTGGACGCCAGGGATTGGGCCATGTCGGCGGCGCTGACCGGGGCTCTGCTGGCGGCCTTCGTCTTCGGCTGGCTGATCCAGGGAACGCGATGGGACTGGATGTCGCCCTATGTCGATCCGGCGGCGCTGGCCTTGGTCTGTCTGGTGGTGATCCCCTTGCCGATTCCGACGATCCGCCGGGCGCTGGCCGATATCCTGCTGGTGACGCCCGCCGACCTGAAGCAGCATGTCGATGCGGTCGCCCGGCAGGCCGTCGACCGGCACGGCTTCCTGGACTATCGCGCCTATGTCGCGCGGGTCGGGCGGGGCCGGCAGATCGAACTGTTCTTCATCGTGCCCTCCGGAGAGCCGCCTCGCCGGCTGGAGCAGTGGGATGCGATCCGCGACCGGATCGGAGAGGAGATCGGCGGCGAAAGTCCCGACCGCTGGCTGACGATCGCCTTCACCACCGACCTCGGCTGGGCCGAATAGGCGTCAGAAGGGCACGTCGTCCGCGCCCACGGGCTGGACATAGGCCGCCTTGATGTTCTTGAAGCCCGCCGCGAACTGCACGGTCAGCGTATCCTCGGCAATGCCCATGATCGTGCCTTCGCCGAACTTGGCATGGCTGACCCGGTCGCCCACGGCGAAGCGCGCCGCAGGTTCCGCGTCGATCACGACCGGGGTGCGGTGGACCGGGGCCTTGCGTTCGCTGGCCCGCGCCTGCATCCGCTTCCAGCCGGGCGAGTTGTAGACATCCGCCTTGGCCGCGCGTTCGTGCAGCGCGTTGACCGGCCCGCCGCCGGCGAAAGCCATCGCCGCGCCATAGCCGCCGCCGTAAAGGCCTGGCGGGGTCAGAACCTCGACATGCTCGGGCGGCAATTCGTCCACGAAGCGCGACGGCAGCGACGATTGCCATTGCCCGTAAAGCCGCCGGTTGCCCGCGAAGCTGATCGTCGCCAGCCGTTCGGCCCGTGTGATGCCGACATAGGCCAGGCGGCGTTCCTCCTCCAACCCCTTGGTCCCGTTTTCGTCCATGGCCCGCTGGCTGGGGAACAGCCCGTCCTCCCATCCCGGCAGGAAGACGATGGGGAATTCCAGCCCCTTGGCGGCATGCAGCGTCATGATGCTGACCTGCTCGGCCGCCTCGCCCTCATCCCGGTCCATGACCAGCGCGACATGTTCAAGGAAGCCTTGCAGGTTCTCGAATTCCTCAAGCGCCTTGACCAGTTCCTTGAGGTTGTCCAGCCGGCCGGGCGCGTCGGGCGACTTGTCGTTCTGCCACATCGCGGTATAGCCGGATTCGTCCAGGATCCGTTCGGCCAGTTCGACGTGGTTGACGCGGTCATCCAGAGCGTCGGCGTGCCAGCGGCCCATGCTTTCGGTGAACTGGCGCATGTTGGCGGCGGCCTTGCCGGACAGATCGCCCGCCGTCAGTGCGGCGACCGTGCCTTCCAGCAGCGACAGGCCCCGAGCCCGCGCCATCGCCTGGATCGCCTGCAAGCCCTTGTCGCCCAGGCCGCGCTTCGGCGTATTGGCGATGCGTTCGAAAGCCAGGTCGTCGGCCGGGCTGACCGCCAGCCGGAAATAGGCCATGGCGTCGCGGATTTCCGCGCGTTCATAGAAGCGCGGCCCGCCGATCACGCGATAGGGCAGGCCGATCGACATGAAGCGATCCTCGAAGGCGCGCATCTGGTGGGAGGCGCGGACAAGGATGGCGATGTCGTTCAGGCTGGTGCGGCCGACGCTGGCGCGGTGGCCGCCGTGGAAGGCCTCGATCTCCTCTCCGATCCAGCGGGCCTCGGCCTCGCTGTCCCAATGGCCGATCAGGCGGACGGGTTCGCCCGGTTCCGCATCGGTCCACAGGGTCTTGCCCAGACGGCCCTGGTTCGTCGCGATCAGCCCCGACGCCGCCGCAAGGATCTGCGGGGTCGAGCGATAGTTCTGTTCCAGCCGGATCACCTGCGCGCCGGGAAAGTCCTTTTCGAACCGCAGGATGTTCCCGACCTCGGCGCCGCGCCAGCCATAGATCGACTGGTCGTCGTCGCCCACGCAGCAGATGTTGCGATGCCCCTGCGCCAGCAGCCGCAGCCACATGTACTGGGCCACGTTGGTGTCCTGATATTCGTCCACCAGGATATAGCGGAAGCGGTCCTGCCAGCCGCGCAGCACGTCCGGGTGGGCCTGGAACAGGGTCACGCAATGCATCAGCAGGTCGCCGAAATCGACCGCGTTCAGCGTCAGCAGCCGGTCCTGATAGGCGGCATACAGCTTGCCGCCCCAGCCGTCGAAGGCCGCACCCTCGCCGCGCGGCAGATTGGCGGGCGTCAGGCAGCGGTTCTTCCAGCCGTCGATCAGGCCCGCCAACTGCCGGGCCGGCCAGCGTTTTTCGTCCAGGTTCTCGGCCTGGATCAGCTGCTTCATCAGCCGGATCTGATCGTCGGTGTCCAGGATCGTGAAGCTGGGTTTCAGGTGCAGGTCGCCATTGCCGATCAGTTCGGCATGGCGGCGCAGGATCTTGACGCTGATCGAATGGAAGGTGCCCAGCCAGGGCATCCCCTCGACCGTTTCGCCCAGCAGGCGGGCGATGCGGTCCTTCATTTCCCGCGCGGCCTTGTTGGTGAAGGTCACGGCCAGGACCTGTCCGGGCCGGGCCTTGCCCTGCATCAGCAGATGCGCGATCCGCGTGGTCAGCGCCCGCGTCTTGCCTGTGCCCGCGCCCGCCAGCAGCAGGACAGGCCCCTCCAATGCCTCGACCGCCGCGCGCTGCGCGGGGTTCAGCCCCTCCAGATAGGGCAGGGGCCGCGCGGCCATCGCGCGCTGCGACAGCGGCACGCCCCCCATGTCATCGGAATCGTCCAGAAGCTCCATCCCGCCAACATAGGCGCGAAGACGGATCATGGAAAGTCCATGTTCCGCCTTTGTTCGCGATTGCGGTGAATTACCGCCCCCGGATGCGCGGATCCATCGCGTCGCGCAGACCGTCGCCGATATAGTTCACGCACAGCACCGTCAGAGAGATGAACAGCCCCGGCAGGATCACCCGCCATGGATACATCACCATCTGATCCACCGCGTCATAGAGCAGCCGCCCCCAGGTCGGGAAATCCGGCGGGAAGCCCAGGCCCAGGAAGGACAGGGCGCTTTCGGTGATGATCGCCGTCGCGATGCCCAGGGTCGCGGCGACCATGATCGGGGACAGCACGTTCGGCAGGACATGGCGCAGGATCATCCGGTGCGCCGGCGTGCCGATGGACCGGGCGGCCAGGATGAACTCGCGCTCTTTCAGGCCCAGCACGTCGCCCCGCACGATCCGCGCGGCCTGCATCCAGCTTGTCGCGCCGATGGCGGACACGATCAGGATGAAGGTGCCCATGGCCGGGCCGAAGTTCTGCGACAGCGGTTCGCGGAACAGCGTCACCATCAGCAGCAGCAGGGGCAGCAGCGGCAGGGCCAGGAACAGCTCTGTCAGCCGCATCAACGGCGCGTCCAGCCGCCGGAAATAGCCCGAGACGACGCCGATCAGACTGCCCAGCGTGATGGCGATGATCATCGCGGTCAGGCCCACGGCGATGGACACGCGCCCCCCCGCCATCAGCCGCGCCAGCATGTCGCGGCCCAACTGGTCGGTGCCCAGGGGATGCGCGGCGGAAAAGCCCGAATTGCGGGCGCGGATGTCCACATAGGTCGGGTCGATGGTCCAGAGATAGGGTCCGACGACCACGAACAGGATCGTCGCCACGAACAGCACCAGGGCCACCATGGCGCCGCGATGACTGCGGAACTGCCGCCAGATGTCGCGCCACTGGCTGCGCGTTTCGCCTGCGTGGTGGGGATCGTCGGGGGGCAGCCCTGGAACCGCCCCGGCCAGGGCCGCCGTGGCGTCCACCGCCTCGGCGGTATCAAGCGCGTGCTGGCGGTCGGGGTCAGTCATAGCGGATCCTCGGGTCCAGGACGCCGTAGAGGATGTCGGCAATCAGGGTGAACAAGACGATCAGGATCGCGAAGATGAAGGTCAGCGTCAGCACCATGGGAATGTCGTTGCCGTGGATCGCGGTGATCAGCAACTGGCCCAGGCCGTTCACCTTGAACACCTGTTCGGTGATGATGGCGCCGCCGAAGACGGCGGGCAGGCCAAGCGCGATCACGGTGATGACCGGGATCAGGCTGTTGCGCAGCACATGCTTCAGCACCACGGTGCGTTCCGACAGACCCTTGGCGCGGGCGGTGCGGACGTAGTCCTGGCCCAGGTTGTCCAGCATGGATGCGCGCATGAAGCGGCTGATCTGCGCGGCGTTATACAGCGCCAGCACCGTCACCGGCATCGCCATCTGCCGCACCTGCGCCCAGAAACTGCCCCAGTCGCGGACCTGCAAGGTCGTGTCATAGACCGAGGGGAACCATTGCAGCTTCACCCCGAAGATGATGATCAGCACCACGCCGGTGAAGAAGGTGGGCATGGAAAAGCCGATCATCGACACGAAGGTGCCCAGCTGGTCGAACCAGGAATACTGCTTGTAGGCCGACAGGATGCCGATCGGCAGGGCGATCAGGATGCCCACCAGATAGCTGAACCCCACCACCGTCAGCGTCTGCGGCACGCGCTGCGCGATGATGTCGAAGACCGGGCTGCGCGACTGGAAGCTGATGATCCGCTGCATCCCGGCGCTGAACTGCGTGCCGAAGACGCTGTCGAACCAATACAATGGCTCGACCCAGAAGAACTGCTTCAGCCACAGGACATAGCGGATATACCAGGCCTGGCCCAGGCCAAGCGCCTCGCGCATCCGTTCCTTGACCTCGGGCGGGACGGTCAGGGGGACGTCGCCCAGGGGATCGCCGGGGGACGCTTCCAGCAGCAGGAAGATCACCAGCGAGATGAACAGCAGCGTCGGGATGGCCAGCAGCAGGCGGCGGATGGTGAATGTCAGCATCGGTTGCCTCGGGTGGGGGTCATTCGGCGCGGCTCCAGTCGGCGATGTTCCACAGGCTGCCCTCCCATCCGTTCGGGGTCACGCCCGCCAGCGAATTGGCATGGGCCGAGATCATGCCGCGATGGATCAGCGGCAGGACGACATGGCCGTCGGCGGTCAGCATGTCGGTCATGTCCTTGGCGATCCTCTGCCGGTCGCGGGGCAGTCCGGTCTGGTTCAGCTGCGCCATCATGGCGTCGAAGGCGGGGTCGCAGAAGCGGACCGAGTTGTTGCCCTGCCACTGGTTCCCCTGATCCGGGACGCGGTTGCAGACGAATTCGTCCAGGAAGGACGCGGGATCGGGCAGATAGAAGGCGTCGGTGAACATCTGCGCATCCGCCAGAAAGCGCGCCCGCGAATCCGGGTTGCCGGCGTCGCCGCCGAAGAACACCGTGCCGTCGATGGTCTTGAGGTCGGTTTCCACGCCGATTTCGGACCACCATTGCTTGACCAGGGACTGTACGTCCTGGCGCACCGGATTGACCGTGGTCTGGAACACCAGATGCAGCCGCACGCCGTCCTTTTCGCGGATGCCGTCGGCGCCGGGCAGCCAGCCCGCCTGGTCCAGCAGCGCCCGCGCGCCGGCGATATCCTGGGTCAGGCATTCGTCGCGGCCGGAATTGAAGGTCTCGGGCACGGGGACGATGGTGCAGGTGGGCTTGCCCGCCGGGCCATAGGCCAGTTCCGCCAGGATCGGGCGGTCGATGGCCATGGACAGCGCGCGCCGCACCGCCGGATCGGTCAGGAACGGATGGGGATGGGCCAGGGTGGACCGTTCGGCGCCAAGCGCGGGGGAGGGGTCGGTCTGGTTCAGCTCGATCCGCTCGACCATGCTGCCGAAGGATCCGACCAGCTTGCCCTTGCCCGCGGCCTCCATCGGCGCCACCACGTCGGGGGCCAGTTGCAGGTTCCAAGCGAAATCGAACTCTCCGGTTTCCAGGACCGCGCGCGCCGCAGCCATCGCATCGCCGCCGCCCTTGATCGTCACGCGGGCGAAGGCGGGCTTGGCGGGGTCGCGGTATTCGGGGTTGGCCTCGTATGTGGCGACGTTGCCGGGTTCGAAGCCGGTGACGCGGAACGGGCCGGTGCCGATGGGGCCGAAGTTCTGGTCGGTGCAGCTTGCCCCCGCAGAGCCGAGGCAGGATTCGAACTGGGCCTTTTGCAGGATCGGCGTGCGCCCGCCCACGAAGGCTTGCAGCGGCGGGTATTTCGGCGCGGCATAGCGGATGCGCACGGTCAGGTCGTCGACGGCCTCGACCGTTTCGATCCCGTCGAATTCCGCCAGCACGGCGCAGCCGAAATCGGGGGCCATGCAATACTGCGCGGTGAAGGCCACGTCCGCCGCCGTGACGGGCGTGCCGTCGGACCAGGTCAGGCCGGGTTTCAGCCGCCAGGTGACCGAGGCGAAATCCTCGGCGATGCCGCCGTTCTCGATCGTGGGAATCTCGGCCGCCAGCACCGGGATCAGCGATCCGTCATCGGCCACCAGGGCCAGCGGTTCCAGGATCATGGACGCGGGGTCCACGTCCTTGGCGCCGGTCGACAGATAGGGATTCAGCACGGAGGCCGCCTGCCAGTACAGCACGCGCAAGTCTCCGTCGCTGCCGCGTTCCGCCAGGGCGGGGGTGGCCATCATCAGCGCCAGGGCCGGAACCAGAGCTTTCTTCACGTTCAACCTTTGTCTTGTCGGAAGCCGGCCCCGCGGCGGATCGCGGGGCCGAAGGGGATCATTGCTGGACGCGGGTCCAGTCGGCCACGTTCCACAGTTCCGAATCCCAGGCGTTCAGGTCGACGCCGCCCAGGGTGTTGGAATGGGCCGACGCCGTGCCGCGATAGACCAGCGGGATGATCGCGTTGCTGTCCTTGGTCAGCATCTCGTTCAGCTTCTGGCCGATCTTGCCGCGTTCCGCCGGATCGACGGTCTTGGACAGTTCCACCATCAGCGCGTCATAGGCTTCGTCGCAGAAGCGGCTGATATTTTCGCCCTGCCACTGGTTGTCGGGACCGGGCGCCTTGTCGCAGGTCCATTTCGCCAGATAGGGCGCGGGGTTGCCGCCTTCGAAGTTGTCGGCATACATCTCGACATCGGCATAGAACTTCTGCAACGTATCAGGAGAGCCGGGGTCGGAGCCGAAGAACACCGAGGCATCGACGGTCTTCAGCTCGGTCTCGATGCCGATTTCCGACCACCACTGCTTGATCAGCGCCTGGAAGTCCTGGCGCACCGCGTTGACCGAGGTCTGGAAGACCATCCGCAGTTGCACACCGTCCTTTTCGCGCACGCCGCTGCCGCCCACGGTCCAGCCCGCCTGGTCCAGCAGCGCCTTGGCCCCTTCGATGTCCTGGGTCAGGCACTCCTCGTTGGGCGATGCCCAGGCCTCGGGCGCGGGGACATAGTTGCAGGTGGGCTTGCCTGCGGCGCCATAGCCGATTTCCGACAGAAGCTGGCGGTCGATGGCCATGGACAGCGCCTTGCGCACGGCCGGATCGGACAGGAAGGGATGGGGATGGGCCGTGGTCGAACGCTCGCCTTCCGGCAGGGACGGGGACGGGTCGGTCAGGTTCACGTGGATCCGTTCCACCAGGCTGCCGAAGGCCGCGCTGACCTTGCCCTTGCCCATCTGCTCCATTCCCGCGATCACGTCGGGGGCAAGCTGGGTGTTCCAGGCGTAATCGTATTCGCCGGTTTCCAGGACGGCCCGCGCCGCCGCCGCCGCATCGCCGCCGCCCTTGATGGTCGCGGTCGCGAAGGCGGGCTTGGCCGGGTCGCGGTATTCGGGATTGGCCTCGAAGGTGATCACGTCGTTGGTCAGGAACCGGGTGACGCGGAACGGGCCGGTGCCGATGGGACTGAAGTTCTGGTCGGTGCAGGTCGGCGCATTGGCGCCCAGGCAGTTTTCGAACTGCGCCTTTTGCAGAATGGGCGATTGCGCCCCGGTGAAGGCCGAGAAGGGGTCGGGCATCGGTTCGCTGAAGTTGATGCGGACCGTCAGGTCATCGACCGCTTCGACGCTTTCGACGCCCTCGAACTTGGCAAGCTGCGAACAGCCGCCCTCGGGGTGCATGCAGTATTCGGCGGAAAAGGCCACGTCGGCGGCGGTCAGCGGCGAGCCGTCGGACCACTTGACCCCTTCTTTCAGCTTCCAGGTCACCGACTTCAGATCCTCGGCGATGCCGCCGTTTTCGATGGACGGAATCTCGGTCGCCAGCCGCGGGACCAGGGTGCCGTCGGGGGCGGCGCTGGCCAGCGGCTCCAGCACCATGCTCGAGGCGATCACCTCCTTGGTGCCGCCGGTCAGATAGATGTTCATCGTGGACGGCGCCTGCCACATGATGATGTTGAGCGCGCCGTCGCTGCCCCGTTCGGCCATGGCGGCCGGTGCCAGCACCAGGGTCGCGGCTGCGCCCATCAGCAGTGTTTTCAGCTTCATCAATCTCTCCTGTCGGAAGTTTCGGCCCGCAGCGCGGTCCAGGACGCCGTGCAGCCCATCTTGCGCCTATGTCGCTGATTTTTATGTATCATCCGGGCCATGTCCTGATCCCGCGCAGGTGCGGAATGGGATCAGTTTCATTCGAACCCCCCTTGGAAAGCAAGCCCTATCGCGTGGCGTCACGGCGGTTCTTTCGACTTTGACTTTCTGTCGCGGACGACTAGCCTTGGCCGATGACCATTCCGGGGGCGCACTGATGCTGGATGAAAAGCCGCTTGTTTCCATTGAGAAACTTCGGGTCGAGTTCGAGACCGGCGATGGCGTCGTGGTGGGCGTCAAGGATGTCAGCTTTTCCATCAATCCCGGCGAATGCGTCTGTGTGGTGGGCGAATCCGGGTCGGGCAAGTCGGTCAGTTCGCTGTCGTTGATGCGGCTGGTCGAATTCGGCGGCGGCACCATCGCGGGCGGGCGGCTGATGTTCGATCCCGGCGACGGGCGGGTCATCGACCTGGCGCAGCAATCGACGCCCGCGATGCGCGACATCCGCGGCAACCAGATCGGCATGATCTTCCAGGAACCGATGACGGCGCTGAATCCGGTCTTCACCGTGGGCGACCAGTTGACCGAGGGGCTGATCGTCCATCGCGGCATGACCAAGGCCCAGGCCCGCGCCCGCGCGCTGGAGATCCTGCGCCAGGTCCGCATTCCCGAACCCGAACGCCGCCTGGACCAGTATCCGCACGAACTGTCCGGCGGGATGCGCCAGCGCGTCGTGATCGCCATCGCCATGGCCTGCGAACCGCGCCTGCTGATCTGCGACGAACCCACCACCGCGCTGGACGTGACCATCCAGGCCGAGATCCTGGCGCTGATCGATCGTCTGAAGCGCGAAAAGCAGATCGCCGTGCTGTTCATCACCCATGACATGGCGGTCGTGGCGCAGATGGCCGACCGCGTGGTCGTCATGTATCGCGGCAACAAGGTCGAGGAAGGCCCGGTCGAGCAGATCTTCGAGGCCCCGCAGCAGGACTATACCAAGATGCTGCTGGCCGCCGTCCCTCGCCTGGGCGAGATGACCGGCAAGCCCGCGCCCGAGAGGATGCGGCTGATGCGCGACGGCACGGTCAGCGCGCCGGAACCGATCATCGTGGCGGATCCGAAGCCCTTGCTGACGGTGGAAAACCTGACCACCCGCTTTGCCGTCAAGGGCGGGCTGCTGCGCCGCACCGTGGCCCGCGTCCACGCGGTCGAGGATGTCAGTTTCACCATCAATGCGGGCGAAACCCTGTCTTTGGTCGGCGAATCCGGCTGCGGCAAATCCACCTGCGGCCGCTCGATCCTGCGGCTGGTGGAGCCGGAGTCCGGCCGTGTCGATCTGGGCGGCACCGACATCCTGGCGCTGTCGCCCGGCGATCTGCGCCGGGCGCGCCGGGACATGCAGATGATCTTCCAGGATCCCTTCGCCAGCCTGGATCCGCATATGAAGCTGTATGACCAGGTGGCCGAGCCGATGGAGAATTTCGGCATCGGCAGCCGGTCGGAACGCCGCGACCGCATCGCCGCGTTGTTCGATCGAGTGGAACTGCCCCGCAGCTTCATGCGCCGCTACCCACACGAGATGTCGGGCGGTCAACGCCAACGCATCGCCATCGCCCGCGCCCTGGCGCTGAACCCCAAGCTGATCATCGCCGACGAGGCCGTGTCGGCGCTTGACGTGTCGGTGCAGGCGCAGGTGCTGAACCTGCTGATGGAATTGCAGCAGGATCTGGGCATTTCGATGCTGTTCATCAGCCATGACATGGCCGTGGTCGAACGCGTCAGCCATCATGTCGGGGTGATGTATCTGGGCCGCATCGTGGAAATCGGCACCCGCCAGCAGGTGTTCGAGAACCCGCAGCACAACTATACCCGGCAGCTGATGGCCGCCGTGCCGGTCGCGGACCCTCGGCAAAAGAAGATCAGCGAGGATCTGAACTTCAAGCCGATCCCCTCGCCCATCCATCCCGTCGACTACCAGGCGGTGCCCTCGGTCTATCGCGAGGTCGCGCCGGGCCACAAGGTTCTGGTCGAACCCGCGACCCACCACTAGACGGGCGATCCTTGCGTCCGAGGCTTGCACAGTCTGCATAAAGGGTCCACCCTGTCGCCGCTGAAGGAGACCGATCATGCCCGTCAAGAACCGCTTTGCCGAACTGCTGCCCGAGATCACCGCCTGGCGCCGCGATTTCCACGAACATCCCGAACTGCTCTACGATGTCCACCGCACGGCGGGCCGGGTGGCGGAACTGTTGCGCGAATTCGGCTGTGACGAGGTGGTGGAAGGCATCGGCAGGACCGGAGTGGTCGGCGTCATCAAGGGCAAGACCGACAGCAAGGGCCGCGTCATCGGGTTGCGCGCCGACATGGACGCGCTGCCGATCATCGAACAGACTGGGCTGGACTATGCGTCCAAGACGCCGGGCAAGATGCACGCCTGCGGCCATGACGGCCATACCGCGATGCTGCTGGGCGCCGCGAAATACCTGGCCGAGACGCGCAATTTCGACGGCACCGCCGTGGTGATCTTCCAGCCCGCCGAGGAAGGCGGGGCAGGGGGCGAGGCGATGGTTCGGGACGGGCTTGTCAGCCGCTGGAACATCCAGGAATTCTACGGGATGCACAACATGCCGGGCATTCCCGTCGGCACCTTCGCCATCAAGCCCGGCGCGATGATGGCCGCGACCGACCAGTTCGACATCACCATCACCGGCAAGGGCGGCCATGCCGCCAAGCCGCATGAGTGCATCGACACCACCCTGACCGCAGCGCAGATCATCGTCGCGATGCAGTCGGTCGTGTCGCGCAACGTCGACCCGCTGAAGAACGCCGTGGTCTCGGTCTGCGTGGTGTCCACCGATTCGACCGCGCATAACGTGATCCCGCAGGTGGTGACGCTGAAGGGCACCGCCCGCAGCCTGGATCCCGCCGTCCGCGAACAGCTTGAAGAAGGCATCCGCCGAATCTCGACCAACATCGCCGCCGCCATGGGCGCCGTGGCCGAGGTCGATTACCAGCGCGGCTATCCCGTCACCATGAACGACGACCAGGCGACCGAATGGGCCGCCGAGGTCGCGCGCGAGATCGCGGGCGACGTGAACCTGTCCATGCAGCCGATGATGGGCGGCGAGGATTTCAGCTATATGCTGAACGAACGTCCCGGCGCCTATATCTTCGTCGGCAACGGCGACACGGCGATGGTCCACCACCCGGCCTACAACTTCAACGACGACGCGATCCCGGCCGGCTCCAGCTGGTATGCAGGCATGGTCGAATCGCGGATGCCCGCCGCCTGATCCCGCCTTGCCGCCGGGGGATGTCGCGGCTACCCCCGGCGGTGTCGGAAATGCGATTGTCATCGCGCCGCATTCGTCCGAAATGCTGTCAGACCCGGACAGCCAAGGAAGCGGACCCCCCTCATGAAAAGCTATACGCTGCGCGTCACCTGTGCCTCGACCCGCGGGATCGTGGCCGCCATCTCCGGCTATCTGGCCGGTCACGACTGCAACATCACCGACAGCGCGCAGTTCGACGACGCCGAGACCGGCCGCTTCTTCATGCGCGTCAGCTTCCGGTCCGAGGGCGAGGCGACGCTGGAGCAGTTGCAGCAAGGCATCGCCCCCATAGCCGAGCGTTTCGGGATGGAGGCCGTCTTCAGCGACGACGCGGTGAAGGCCAAGGTCATCATCATGGTGTCGCGCTTCGGTCATTGCCTGAACGACCTGCTGTATCGCTGGCGGATCGGCGCGCTGCCGATCGACATCGTGGCGGTGATTTCCAACCACATGGATTACCAGAAGGTCGTGGTGAACCATGACCTGCCTTACTACTGCATCAAGGTCACCAAGGAGAACAAGGCCCAGGCCGAAGCCGAACAGATGCGCATCGTCCGCGACACCGGGGCCGAGCTGATCGTGCTGGCGCGCTATATGCAGGTGCTGTCGGACCAGATGTGCCAGGCCATGTCCGGGCGGATCATCAACATCCACCATTCCTTCCTGCCCAGCTTCAAGGGCGCCAACCCCTACAAGCAGGCCTATGAGCGCGGCGTGAAGCTGATCGGCGCGACCAGCCATTACGTGACCGCCGACCTGGACGAAGGCCCCATCATCGAGCAGGACACGGTGCGCGTGACCCATGCGCAGTCGCCGGGCGACTATGTGTCCTTGGGCCGCGATGTCGAGGCGCAGGTGCTGGCCCGCGCGATCCACGCGCATATCCACCACCGGGTGTTCCTGAACGGCGAAAAGACCGTGGTCTTCCCGCCCTCGCCCGGAAGCTATGCCAGCGAACGGATGGGGTGACGCCCCGGCCCGACCGGCCTATTCCGGTCGCCTGCCATCGGTCCCGGCCTGGTCCCTGAACCAGTGCACGGCGACGGCGGTCTCGTGCCGCTGGGGGGTCATCGGGATCAGGTAGAAGGCGCCCGGCGCGGGAATCGCGGGGGCGGGGATCGGCGCCAGCCCTTCGACCGGACGGTCGCGCCCATCCTCGACCTGCCAGACCAGCACCACCCCCTCGCCCTGCTGGGCGGCGATGATGGCGTCGTGATAGCGGCTGACCGAGAGCGTGGGCGGCGGCAGCGCGCCCTGCGGCAGGACGATCCGCCGCCAGTCCTCCCAGCTGATCCAGTCCCGGTCCGGCGTGTCGTAATGGATCAGCGGCGCGGCGGCCATGTCCTCGGGCCGCCGGACGGGATGACGCGCCAGGAAATCCGGCGAGGCCATGGCCCGGACCTGCGCGCCGAACAGGCGGATCGCCTGCGGATCCGGCGCGACAGTCAGATAGCGGATCAGCAGGTCCGAGCCCTGGACATGCCGACCATCCAGATCGTCCTGCGCGGCGATCCGCAGGCTGATCCCCGGATGGCTGCGGCGGAAATCGGGCATCCGCTCCATCAGCCAGAACCGCGACAGCGCAGAGGACAGCGTCAGGATCAACGGCTGCGGCTGGACCTTGCGGATCTCGGCCATGGTCCCGGCGATCGAGGACAGCGCGTCATGGGCGCTGACCGCCAGCCGCCGCCCGGCCGGCGTCGGCTCTACATGGCGGTGGCGGCGCAGGAACAGCGCCACGCCCAGCCATTCCTCCAGCGCGGCGATCTGCTTGCTGACGGCGGCCTGGCTGACGCCAAGTTCCTCGGCGGCGGCGGTGAAGCTGCCGTGGCGCGCGGCAGCCTCGAAGGCGAAGATCGGGGCCAACGGGCCGATCTGATGGCGGAATTTTGACATAACCTGAGGATATGGGACGGTGGAAAATTAGTCCAGTTGCCAGCATGGACCGCTCTGGGCATCACTGTCCAATACTCCTCCAAGCCGGTCCTTTATTGCCAGGATAGAGCCATGACCCTCCATATCACCGCGCCCCTGTCCGATCTGGTCGCCAGCTATCAGCGCGGCCATACCCTGCCCGCCGCCTTCTATACCGCGCCCGAACTGTTCGAGACCGATCTGGACGTGTTCTTTCACCGCCACTGGATCATGGTGGGCGTGACGGCCGAGATCCCCGAGCCGGGCGACGTGCGAAAGGTGGATATCGGCCGCAATTCTATCCTGCTGCTGCGCGACGACGACATGCAGGTGCGCGCCTTCCACAACGTTTGCCGCCACCGCGGCGCGCGCATCGTCAGCGAGGAGCAGACCTCGGTCGGCCGCCTGGTCTGCCCCTATCACCAATGGTCCTATGACCTGACGGGCGAACTGGTCCATGCCGCCCATATGGGCAAGGGCCTGGACCGGTCCTGCCACGGACTGAAACCCGTCAACCTGAAGGTGATCAGCGGCATCATCTTCATCTGCATCGCCGACGAGGCCCCGGCCGATATCGAGGAGATCGCGGATATCCTGGGCGCCCGGCTGCAACCCTTCCGTCTGGACGAGGCCAGGGTCGCCCATGCCAAGACCATCGTCGAGCCGGGGAACTGGAAGCTGAGCGTCGACAACAACCGTGAATGTTATCACTGCGAAGGCTCGCATCCCGAACTGATCAACACCTTCGTCGGTCTCGACATCGGCTTCGACCCCGATGAGCTGGGGGATGAGGAAAAGGCCGAATATGCCGAGCATTGCCGGATCGCCGCCGCCCAGGTCGCGGAATGGGAGGCGCAGGGCTTCGCCTCGCGCGCCGTCGAATTCTACGAGGGGCACGAGACGATGATGCGCACCGAACGCTTCGTCATCGCCGGAGCGGGGGAATCGCACACGCTGGACGGCAAGGCCGCCTGTCGCAAGCTGCTGGGCGGCCTGACCGATCCGCGCTTTGGCGACATGCACCTGCATACCCATAACTCGTGGTCGCATTTCTTTGCCGATCATGCGGTGATCAGCTGGATCATCCCCCTGGCCCCCGACCAGACCGAACTGCGCACCGTCTGGCTGGTCAACAAGGATGCGCGCGAGGGGGAGGATTATGACCTCGACCGCCTGACCGAGGTGTGGATCGCCACCAACCAGCAGGATGCCGATCTGGTCACCATCGCCCAGCAGGGCGTGTCCTCGGTCGCCTATCAGCCCGGCCCCCTGTCGCAATTCTGCGAGACGGCGGTGGACCGCAACATCGCCTGGTATGTCGAACGCCTGCGCAAGCACGGGTTCGGGGAATGAACGACCTGCCGCCCCCCTTCGAGATCGAGACCTTCGAACTGGACTGCATCGCCGCGCGGCAGGAGACCCCCACCGTCAAGACCTATGTCTTCCGCCTGCCCCCCGGCGCCCTTACGTTCGAGCCGGGACAGTTCATGAACTTCGTCTTCCCGCTGGGCGGCGAGGATCATGCTCGCAGCTATTCCATCTCGTCCTCGGCGCTGACCGCGGGGCTGGTCTCGATCACCGTCAAGAAAGTGCCGGGCGGGCTGGTGTCGAACTGGCTCTTCGACAAGATGAGTCCGGGAATGCGGGTCCGCGCCTCCGGCCCTGCCGGAAGTTTCTGCTGCGGGCTGCCGCCGCGCGGCCCGGTGTTGCTGCTGACGGCGGGCAGCGGCATCACCCCCGCCGCTTCGATGCTGCGCAGCCTGGCGGATCACGGATCTGCAGCGGACCTGGTGCTGATCCATTTCGCCTCCGCGCCCGAGGAGATGATCTTTGCCGATGAGATGCGGACCTGGGCGCGCGCCCTGCCCGGCCTGCGCGTCATCCCGGTGGTCACCCGGCACCAGCCCGGCGCCGGCTGGGTTGGCCCGGTAGGGCGGCTCTCCGCGCCGCTGCTTCAGGGGCTGGTGCCCGATCTGGCCTCGCGCATGGTCTATTGCTGCGGCCCGGCGGGATTCATGGATCTAGCGGGCAGGCTGACCGCCGAACTGGGCCTGCCGGCGGGGCAGTTCCTGACCGAAAGCTTCGACCGCCTGTCCGCGGACGACCCTGCCCCGGCCGATGCCGCCGCTCCGGCCTTTCACGCGACCTTCGCCCGGGCGGGTATCGAGGGTCTGGTTACAAGCGACACCACGCTGCTCAAGGCGGCCAAGGCGATGGGCGTCCGCATCCAGAGTTCCTGCGGCAAGGGGGTCTGCGGTACCTGCCGGGTCAAGCTGATCTCCGGCACGGTGGACCTGCGCCATCAGGGCGGTATCAAACAGCGCGAGATCGATCAGGGCTTCATCCTGGCCTGCTGCTCACGGCCCACGTCTGACGTGGTGATCGACAAGTAAGCTTGTCGGTTCTGTCGCAAACCTCCCAGCAGGATGAGCAGAGCCGTCCGGTAGACATGGCTAAGCTGCGAGCGCCGCGAAGGTCTGGAAGGCGGTGGCGCCATTGGCGGGTATCTGGCCCTTGCGGATCATGTGGGCGGTCTCGATCCCGGCGATGGTGGCCGCGGCTGAATGGAACGCCTTGAAGCCCATCATCGGGCCGGTGATCCGCATGATGAAGCGGTGATCCTGTTCAAGAATATTGTTCAGGTATTTGACCTGTCGCACCACGATGGTGCGCCCGTCAGCGGTAAATTTAAGGATCATGTTCAACGCTTGCAGGCTGGCCAAGTTCGCGCCGCTCTTGTCGATGACGACCCGGTCGGGCATGCCGTTGGTGCTGATCGCTCGCCTGAAAAAGCGCCGGACACCCGCCGAGGTCTTCAAGGACAACCTGCTGGGACGCGGCTACAGGACGGCAAAACTCTCACGCCAACCGAAGTCGCATTTGGGCTAGCGCCTCCATAGCGCATCCAGACTGCTGAAAAGCAGGGCACGTCCGTGTTCATGGCGGTTTGAAGATTGACAGAGAGTGTCCGATCTTCTGTGTATGAGTGATCCGGTCCATGCTTCACCGAAAGGAAGCATGCATGACGATCTCCAAGGAACTTCTGGATGAACTGCTGAAGGGTGT
>NZ_JBQEOI010000007.1:148393-202605 GCF_052045125.1 Paracoccus sp. 22332 | reverse complement strand
TGTAGATGGCACATGGAACAATGGTGCAGTCGGAAAGCCGCCCAACATCTTCAGCCATAACGTCTATACTGCCGAGATTAACGCAGACTTGACGTTCGATGGTATGCTGTCGATGCGGTCATCTTCCGTCGCGGCCCAGATGCGCGTTGGGGGTTGGTATTTCGACAGCGTTGCTCTGGACAATCAGGTCTCGTTCCAGAACTCAGGCGTGAGGAATGAGATCGATGAGCCAGCGAAAGCGTCTGAAAACGGCTTCCTCGGCATCAACCTACGGTCAGTTGCTGTTTCCGCCCGCAACAGCCCTTATATCGCTCAGCCTGGCGCGCGGCGTATGGGCTTCGATTTCCAGGGTGTGCAGACGGTCGATGTGGACTGTCTCATCATGCACGCGGCCGACCCCGACAATCCGGCGGAAATCGCAGCCAAGGGCATAGCCGAACCCGCGGTCAGTCGTGGTCGCGGCGGCCTTTGGTCCAACTTGGTGATCTTCGGGTGGGGCGGTGACTTGAACCTCACCGGCCTGGCGGCATCCATCATCAAGACGATTACAATCCAGCGTCGGGCCGCGCAGCTTCTGGGGGTGCCAAATGCGAGCATCGCAGATTACGCGGAGTATGTGCGCGGGCTGTCTTATCGGGACATGCAGTTGGAAATCCGGGCGATGCACCGCTATCTGCTGGCGGCGCGGGAGGGCAACCTCGAATTGCCTTTGGCGGATCGCACCGTGCCACAGGTGCTGACCTTCAAGCCCGACTGGCGAGGCGAGGGCTTCCGCTCTGACAGCCGGATCAACTGGTCGTCTGGCGATACCCCGATCGACGGCGACAGTCTCAATCTGCACGGCAACAGAGTCAAATGGGTCAAGGACACGGTGGCGGCAGGTGCGATCACCTTCGGTGGGGGCCAGATGGTCGTTGCCTCCGGGAAGTTGTCGGCCGCGTCTCACTCCGACACCGCCGACATTGAGGTCATCCGCTGCGGTAAATATCACGCCCCGGCTATGATCGGCAAAGCCGTGGCCCGAGGAGGGCGGCTGGTGCTGGACGGCGCGGCGACAGGTGATTTCGAAGCCAGCGGCCAAGGGCAGATGATCCTTGGGCCGAACTGCGTCGTGCCCAGCGGGAAGCGTCTGCGCATCGTCGGCGACATGGGAAAGGTGGGCTGGGACGGAACCGGGGGCACCGGAAGTCTGACGATCCAGTCGGGCGGTGTCTTGGAGTTCCACGCGACCCCGGTCCTGCGCTTCGATCTCTTCAATATTGATACCTGGGGGCTTTACCTCCACGACATGAAGGGCGTCACCAGCGGGGCGACAGGAAAATGGGATAGCTGGCGCCGCGTCGGGGAGAATGCCTTTGTTCGCGTCCGTGACATGCTGGGCATTCCCGTCGTCGGTGAACAGACGATCACGAAGAAGTATATTTACGAAGCCCTCGGCACCATTTCCGCGATCCTGCCAGCCACTATCGGAAAGATCGAGCGGTTCCGCAGCGGACGCTTCGGGCTGACGGCTCCCGGCATCGCAGGCACCGTGACCCTTGAGGTGGGATCAGAACTGGTCATCAGCAATCGAGACAAGCTGTCGCCCGGCGTTTACGACCTGGGCGGCGGCGCGGGAACGGGCGTGACCTACGTCGATCAGGGCGCAATCTTGCCTGTGGGTGTGACGATCACGGGCGGCAAGGCCACGCTGACCATCAGCTAACCCGGCGGCGCCTTCGCATCAGCGCGAGGGCGCCGAGGCCTAGAGGCAGGAGGGCGGCAGCCGCTGGCAGGGGCACGGGGGCTGGATTGTCCACGGAAACCACGGTGAAGGAGGCAGTCTCGAACCAAGCGTGGAAGCCGCCATAAGACGTTAACTGATCGGGAACTGCTGGCCCCCAAAACCACTGCTCGAAAATTCCGCCCACCTTGGTCGTGCCTTGGGTGCCAATGGTGTCCATGTAATGGAGATGGAAGTCAGAACCTGGAAACGTCATCGTCAAATTTGAGCAATCATAGCCCGCCAATGTGCAATAGTCGGCCCGTCCGCCATTGTCATAGATGCCGGACCAGCTTTCTGGATCGTCAGGGTAGATGACCTGGGCTACGAAGCGGACGATATCTCCGATCTGGAGGTGGCTGAACCGCCCTGTCACGCCATAAGGGTTGCCTTCCAGTGCCATGCTATCAAGGTAAAGGTCGGCAACTGAGGGATCATGCGCCCACAAGGCTACGTCAGTATATACGGTCCCGTCGTATCGCAGTTGGATGTCATAGTTGACCGTCGTCGCCGCCTCTGCCGCCGACCCCACCCCGACCACCACGGCCGCCGCCGCGCACAATGCCCTGATACCCATAATCCACCCCTGAAAATCGAATCACCGTCACCATGCGCGGCTGGCGGAATCATCAGCATCACGGGGGCGTGAGTCTCGGGGAAAGCGCCGAAGGGAAATCAACGCGGAGGCGAAAGGCCGGCCGGAACAGAGATCTAACGCTAGCTGAAAATATTTGGCCCCGCCCGGTTTGCGCCGGGCGGGGCCTTTTTTCGTTTCAGCGGTCGGCTTCAGTCTTCTTCTGCGCCTGCGTCCCAACCCCGCTGCCACGCCGCCTCGGTGTCCTCGTGGGACTTGTACTTGGCCGGAGCGGCGTCCCGGCGCTGACCGCGCCCATAGGCCTTGCGCCCTGCCTGATAGGCGGCCTCGATCTCGTCGTCGGATGGGGCGGCTGCCTGGGGCCTCTGCTGCTCGTCCTCGCGGTCCGAATTACCTTCCGCAGCTTCTGCCGCGCCATCCTGCCCGCCTGGCACGCCGCCTTCGCCAGGATCATCACCGGTATTTTGGGCAGGCGTCTCATCGGCCTTATCAGCTGCCTTCGTGTCGCTCTGCTGCTTCGCCACGTCCTCGAGCGTTTGAGGTTTCTTGGTGTCGGCCTTCTTCCCGTCGTCCTTCCCGATTACCTTGACTGGCTCGAAATAGGTTTCCACCTGCTCCTCGCCCGATTTCAAGGCGCGGAAGATCACGGTCAGGGGGGCAATGTGATCGAGGGTCAGATCGAGCGCATCCCCGATCTGCAGGTAAGCCGCGATCTGCTCTGGCTTCACGCCGAAACTGGCGAAGGCCTTGAAAAGGTCGTCTCGCCTCTCGACAAGCGTTTTGGCGTCACCTCGCGTCACTTTGACGGCCGCGTCATAGGCATCCCCCCAAACCGCCTTCGGAACAGCGGCGAATGTGGCGTTCCGCTTGGCGATTGAGGCCGCCGCATTGCCGGTCACGATAATCAGGTCGTCGTTGAAGAGGCGGCCGTTCTTGTCAACGATGCGGCGCCGGACCCGCGCGGTCGTCGCCACGTTCGTCTCCAGGTCGTGGAAGATGCCCTCGGCTTCGACGAACTTCTCGATCCGGTCGACATGGACCACGCGCGCGCCGACGCGAGCGTTGCCCCACTGTCCCGCGACGATCTCGGCCAAGCGGATCGAGGGGCCCAAGACAGGCTTGTTGCCGCGCGGCAGCGCATAGCAGCATTCCTGGGCGGCCCGTTCCGACATCGTGGCCAGCGACATGATGTTCCGGGCTGCCTTGGCGGGCGAGCGCGGCTTCATGTCCGCGCGCGCTTCCTGCTGCATGATCTCGGCGCGGGTCAGTTCGCTGACCATGGAGATTGGCAACTGTGACAGTTGATCCTCAAGGGTTTCGAGGCTGGCGTCCCGGTCCTTCACCTGATCGTTCATGCCGCCCCGCCTTTCTCGACAAGCTCAATCTCGTCCGGAGCCGGCGGCGCCACGAGCGTGTAGCCGCTCGACAGGGTCTTGATGGTCCCGGACTTCATCATCAGCTTTTCGGCATCGGCCGTCCGCTCGACAAGATCCTCGGCATCGGCCGGGATCATGTGTTCGACGAAGAGGGTGCCGCCGGCGACGGCGAACGGCGACGAGGGGCCGAACACCGCTTCCGCGATCTGCTTTGCGCTCTCATCGCTGATCGCGATGGTGGCCTTGACGCGTCGCATCCGGATCGCGCCCTCGGCCGGGGTGGTTCTTGCCATGTCGACTTCTCCTTTCATGGCGGTTGGTGCGCGCGCCGTCAGGCGCGCTGCTTGGCATAGTGTACGGCGGGCTCGGGCAGCAGACCGAGCCGGTGCAGGTGACGCATCACCTCCAGCGCGGCCCGCGCGTCGCCCACGGCGTCGTGCGCCTTGTCGTTGGCGATTCCGAAATGCGCGCAGGCCTCGGCAAGGTTCGGCCATTTGAAGCCAAAACGGCCGGGGATGCGCAGGAGATCGGTCAGCGGGCGCATCACGCAGATGTTGCGGGTGCGCTCGAAGAGGTCATCGCGGCCCGCGCGTCGCAGCTCGGCGCGGAGCATCTTGATGTCGAACTGTGCGTTGTAGGCGACGATGCAGTATCCGGCCTCAATCCGGCTGACATACTCGTCCAGAACTTCGCAGACGGGCACGCCGTTGGCAGCCAGGAATTCGGTGGTCAGGCCATTGACCCGACCCGCATCGGGCGCCATGGCCCAGCCGTCGGGGCGAACGTAGCGCTCGAAGATCACCGGGTTGTCGTCGTCGGGATGATCAATGGCGATCCCGCAGAAAGACGCCATGCGCGGCTGGCCTTCGGCATCGGCCGGGCGCTTGAAGTCGAAGATGCCGGTGGTCTCGGTATCGATGACATAGAACATGCTGGTTACCCCCTGAAACTGGCGACGGTTTTCGGAAAGACCCGGATGCCGGGCAGCGAGGCGCGCCCCTTCTGGGCGCGCACCATGCCGTTGATCGCGGTCACGACCGCGGCCTCGGCGATGAAGTTCCCGAGGATGCCGAGCGTCCCGTAGACGGCATCCTTATCGGTAAATTCCCAATCATAGGTCGCGCGGGCCGAACTTGTGACGCCCTCGGCGCGGTGGCGGGTCAGGTCGGCGGCGGCCGTCAGCGCACGCTCTTCGGCGGCGTCGGCCGCAGCGTGCAAGGCTTCGGCCTTGCCTTCAGCCCGGCCTGCTGCCTCCGCGCTTTTCGCCTTGGCCGCGCGCTCTTCGGCTTCCTGGGCCTTGCGCCGGGCTTCCTCCGCCTCGCGCTGGGCGCGCGCGCGCTCTTCGGCTTCCTTGCGGCAAACGAAGTCATCGGCCATCGCCTGTGCCTTCTTGACCGCCTTGTCGATCGGATCGGACATAGCGGCGAAGAAGGCGTTGATCCCGCGTTGTGCAGCCAGAACCGGCTTGTTCTCCGCTTGGCGCACCTCGTCCGCGCGCTTGGCATAGGCGCGGGCCTTCACGATCCAGCGTCCGACTGCTGTCTGGTCGTCGTCGCTGTTGACCTTCTTCGGCAGGTCACCGGCTTCGGCCAGCAGATCGGCAATGGCCTTCTGCATGTCGGCGAAGTCGGCCTTCAGCACCTCGTCGAGAGGTGCCTTGTTGTGGCCGAAGACTTGATCCACGACCGGCGTTCTGTCCGGTCTGACCTCGGCAACGGTATCGGGCATGTCCTGCCTCCTATTCGGGTTGGGGGAGAATGAGCTTGCGGAAGACGCCGGCCGGGACGCGGCTTTCCGCCCGGCGCACGCGTTTCCAGGTGATCTTCCGGCCGCGTCCTATCCACGCGACCGAGGCGTCTCCCATTTTGGCCTTGATCTCCGCCTCGGCCGCCCGCAGGCGGTCATCGGCGGCCTTGCGATCGGCCTTGGCCGATGCGGCCTCGGCGATCAGTTCGGGGATGCGGTTATCGCCCGTCAGGTCGATCTCGTCCGCGGGGTCTCCGAATTCATAGAGCCGCTCGATCATGGCGGCGTCTCGGGCATAGTCCGGCTGGGGCTCTTCGCCCGCATCGACGGATGCCCAGAAATCAGCAGCCTTGGCATAGATCGCGTCCACCACGCCCGGCAGCATGTCGATGCCGATGACCGGGCAGTCAACGCCATGCGAGAAGGTCAGGGGCGCGACCGCTGCCCATTGCGCACCGGTCAGGTGCGCCTCCAACGTCGCCTGCAAGGCGATCCAGAGGGGCGGATTGACCGCACCTTCCTCATCCATCCAGCGGCGGCGATAGACGCCCATGTCCACCGTTTTGATCTGGACGATGCCGCGCCCCAGGCGCGGGCACGTCACGAGCACATCGGGCGTCGCACCGACCCGCGCCTCGGGATCGCGCCAGTATTCGTTCCGGCTGTTGTGGTCGATCTGCCAGTCGGGATGCGCCTCGCGGATCATCTGGACCGCGACCGGCTCCAGCAGCCGCCCGCGCCGCATCGCCTCGTTCTCGCGCGGGCCTTCGGTCACCCGCCCGCTCTTGAGGTTCCACAGTTCGTAGACGGTCAGGTAGTCATGGACCCCGAACAGCGCGCCGACGGTCGAGGCCGTCACGTCCTTGCTGCGTGCCTTGAGCCAGGCGCGGCGGTTGGACGGGAGGATGCGTTCGATGGTCATGAGGCGCTTTCGAAAGATGGGAAGGGCGGCGCATCCCCGGCCTGATGCATGAGCGCCGCCCCCGAACCCCCGTCGGCCGGGGATCGTGGTTCACGAGCCGAGACGGCGTGCGACGTTGGCAGGCAGGGCGCCGGTCTGGCGGAACAGTTCGGAGAGGAAGAGGACGGTCACGCGTGGCGCATCCAGCGCTGCGGCAATCTCTTCGATCGCCATGCCCTCAACGACGAGGGCGCGGACCTGATGGACGAAGCGAGGCTGCTCGTCGTTTTCGGTGATGAGGTCGTGATCGTCAGCCATTGGCCCGCCCCTGCTGCTTCAGCGTCTGCTGGGCGAGCGCAATCGAACGATCGAGCAAGGTGGCAATGCTGGTTTCGCCGAAGCCTGCGCTATGCAAGGCGGCGCGGGCAGCAGCCCGATCGCTAAGGTCAATTCGATGAT
This sequence comes from Paracoccus sp. 22332, assembly GCF_052045125.1. Lineage (NCBI taxonomy): Bacteria > Pseudomonadati > Pseudomonadota > Alphaproteobacteria > Rhodobacterales > Paracoccaceae > Paracoccus > Paracoccus sp. 22332. The sequence goes on along the minus strand of NZ_JBQEOI010000007.1, from coordinate 195,766 downwards.
GGACAAGATGGCCGGCCATGTGGCCGGTCAGAACGCTATGCACTGCGGCACGCACATGGATCGGCTGCGGTAGCCGAATAATTCTTCTGTCGTCGGTGGTCATGGAAAATCCTCGTCGTCGTTCGGTCAACGGACGCGGGGATCGTCGCCGCGCCTTCATCGGAAATAATCCGACTTGGCGGCTAAGGCAAGAAAAAAATCTGAAATAATCCGACTAACTGTTGAGGTGCCCAAGAGCCTGTCCGTTGCCGCCGCCATTCTGCCAGGACTTGCCGGACACAACCGGAGGGTTCGCCTTTCCTGCGCGACGCACACGCGCCCGGAGTCTAGAGAACGCGCGCGGAAGTAAGATCTTCCTTAGAGGTTGGGACGCAGGATCATGGAAACAGGTGTGGAAAGGGGTGGCCCCTCATGGGCCACCCCCTGTCACCGTCACCGCTTCATTGCCCGTCAGAATGCAGGTTCCGGTTCCCCGTACATGTGCATTTCCATGGTGACCGATCCGATTACATCGGCCCGGTCCATCGGGATGACCTCTCCGCCGGGAACCTCAATTCCCTGCATCGTCATTTTCCCGATGATGAGGCCGTTTCCATGCTGGCGGGCCACAACCAGCGATCCCGGATGCGGCGTGATGGCGTCAGTCACGATCACGATCGAACCATCCGAAATGCCAAGATGATCCCATGCATCACCGCTCACGATGAAGGCCTGCTGAGAGGCCGACGGGTGGCGGATGTCGCTGTTAACCGTCATCGGAATTGCCATCTCTTCCGGCCCGCCGATCACAGCCGAGACGGTCAACTCGGCGTATCCCGTGCCATCAGGATTGGGCACCTCTCCGGTCAAATAGCGGGGATCACAGTCAAGATACTCGGCAAGCTTCGGGATCAGGTTGAAGTTCATGCTGCCCGATTTGCCTGTCAGGAAGTCATAGAGGTAGGTCCGCCCCTTGCCGATGTAAGCGGCCGCGTCGTCCTTGTTTTTGCCAGTCACCTGAAAGCGCTCGTTGATACGAGTGCGCAATGGGTTTTCCATGTCGGTCCCCTAAAATGTCGTTCTTCGTTCGTCGTTCTGCCGTGGAGGATCGAGCCTCTCTTCATGGCGGATGATATACGCCACAATCGGATCATTTCCAACTAGGCTGATGTTGGGCTAGAGCGAACTCCCGCGCAAAAGTCTTGTCAGTCGGAATATTTCCGATTACACCATCCGACATGCATGATTTTTCCCCATCCCTCCGAGACGAAGTTGTTTCCCGGCTCGACCGCCTGACGGCGATACTCGAGCACGCGGGAATGCCGCCGTCAGTCTTGGGCAAAATCGTCAAGAACGACGGCAATTGGGTGAGTGATTACCGAAGCAACGACATCCGGGTCGGAACATACGACCGAGTCGTTTCGCGGGTGTCGGCCATCTGGCCTGCACACATCGCGTGGCCTGATGACGTGCCACGCCCTGAACCCGCCCGGATTGAACCCGCAGCCGCTGCAGACGCAGCGGAGCGGTTCAGACTGGCCCAGCCAAGCAGAGGATGATCCCGATGGCCAAGCAGCTCAAGGATGCGCCCGATACCAGCTTCGATCCGAAGCAACTGAAGAAATCCGTCGAGACCATCAATCGGGTGAAGGCGAAGGCCACCGAGATGAACGGCGAAGCGGGGGCGGCCACCAAGGCCGCCGTCGACGAACACAATTTCGACAAGACGGCGCTGACCTTCACGTCGCGCCTGGCCCGCAAGGAGCCTGCCGACGCGGCGGCCATTGCTGGCGCCTGCGTCGCCTATTTTCATGCCATGGGCTTCTTCGACACCTCGGACATGTTCCAAGACCACACCAAGGTGATGCGCAAGATCATCGAGGACGTGGACGCGGGCAAGCCCGGCAAAGGCAGCAACGTGACCTCTCTGAACAAAATGATCGACGGGCCGGGCGACGGCGCGCCGGTGAACTGACCGAACAGCGTGCCCGGGGTCTCTCCTCCTCCCTGACCTCCCTACCGGGCGCGCTATGGCGGGGACCACGAACATCCTCGCCAACCGCCAGGAGGGATTCTGGGCAGCAGCCCTCCTGGCACCCCATCCAGATCGAACGGAGACGACGATGACGACGCAACAGAGCGACGACGATCACGACGAGACGATGTTCTTCCAGGTGTCGATCCGCACCAGAAACAACGGCGATGAGGGCGAAGCTGTGTTCGTCTTCGAGACGGCCGAGCCGACCATTGACGATTTCATGGATGCCTTGGTCGAAGAGGATTTCATCCTCGGAACCCGATACGACACCAAGCCTGATGGGGACGGCGTGAGGCGGGTCCGCCAGTCCAGCGACTGCATCCTCAGCAAGCAACTGATCCTGCAGGTCACCTATCCGACCTATGTGCTTCGGTCCCAATCGGGCGAGCTGCTGTTTTCGCCGGAAGACCTGCCGAAATGACAGACGACTTTCCGCCCATTCTCTTTCTTGACATCGCGACGACAACAGGATGGTGCGAGGGCGCGCCCGGCGCGCGGCCGGAGAGCGGCACGCTGCGCCTTTGCAAGACCGGCGGCGCCGATGCCGAGGCCTTTGGCGGCCTTCTGCGCTGGCTGGGCGACCGTCTGACCGCCCGACGCTATCTGCGCGTTGTGTTCGAAGCGCCCGTTGGACCGGGCATGGACCTCGCTGGCGTGACCAACTGGAAGACCAAGCGGCGGCTGATCGGCCTCTGCGCGGTTGCCGAGGCGGTGGCGCATTCAACGGGGCATCCCGTTTTCGAGGCCAGTGCCATAACCATCCGCAAGCATGTCCTCGGCAGTGGGAGACCGGCCGAGCCGAAGAAGGCGGTCATGGCCGCCATGCGGCTGTCAGGCTTCGATCCGAAGGACGACAACGAAGCCGACGCGATCGCAGGCTGGATTTACGCCTGCTCGGTCACCGAACGGCAATCCATGCCGCTTTTGCGCGGCGCGCAGTGACGGGGCCGGGCGCAACAGGCGCCCGGCAGTCAGCCGACCGACGAACATCCGGGGCAAACCGTGTCAGGCGATAGCGACAAATTCAGCGAACACGCGGCGGCCGTGGCCCGCGAACTGCTGGGAGAAGAGAACAAGCACCTTTCTTCGCCGAAAGAACTTCGCTTCGGCAAGCAGGGATCGGTCAGTGTCGACCTGGAGCGCGGGCTCATCTTCGACCATCAGGAAAACCAGGGCGGGGGGGTGCTGTGGTTCATCGAGCAGCGCGCTGGAGCCCCGGTGGCGGGTGGTGCGGCTGTCCAATGGCTTCGGGATCATGGCTACTACATCGAAGACGATCCGGCTCCGCCCCGCGGCTCGTCTGGCGCCAGCTCCGGCACCGTCCGGTTGGACCCGGCCGGGAACTGGCTGCCGAACCGAATTCCTGCCGAGGCCACCGATGCGCGTCTTACGGCGACCTTCGATTACCGAGACCGCGACGGCAAGCTGCGCTATCAGGTTTGCCGCTACGATTGGTCCGTCGACCCGGCGGTCAATCCAAAGGGCCATGCCAAGACATTCGTGCAGCGTCGACCCGATGCGGCAAAGCAGAGCGGCTGGAGCTATTCCGTCAAGGGCGTCGAGCCCTTGCCCTATCGCCTGCCCGAACTCTTGGAGGATGTGGAGGCAGGACGACCGATCTTCGTGGTCGAGGGCGAGAAGAAGGTCGACATGCTGCGCGCCAACGGCGTACCCGCGACCTGCAACCATGGTGGTGCGGGCAAATGGGGCGACGAGTTGTCGGCCTATCTTGCTGGAGCCGACATCATCATCCTGCCCGACAACGACGACGCTGGGCGCGGCCATGCGGATCTGGTCGGACGCAAGCTGGAAGGGACGGCGCAGCGCGTCAGGATCCTCGATTTGGCAGGTCTGCCCGACAAGGGCGGCATCGATGATTGGCTTCCCGGTCGAGACGCCGACGATCTCTACGATGCCGTCGATCGGGACGCGCGCGTCTTCGAGGCGGCCCCCTTCAAGTCGATGTTCGGTGCGGTGGGCTGGGCGCAACTGGATGAGCCCGGCCCGTCCCATGAGTGGCTGATCAAGGGCATCCTCACCCGCAACGAGATTTCCTTCCTGCTGGGCGAGAGCCAGAGCGGCAAGAGTTTCCTGTGCATCGACATGGCGCTGTCGATAGCCCGCGGGGTGGAATGGTTCGGCCGCCGCGTCCTGCGCGGCGGCGTGATCTACCAGGCAGGCGAGAGCGCGACCGGCGTCAGACGCAAGAGGCTGCCCGCCTATCGAAGACACCACGACTGCGCGCGTGAGGATGTGCCTTTCGTGCTGCTGCAGAACCCGGTCGATTTCTACAACAGCGACGAGCAGGTCGAGGAATTCATTGCCGAATGCCAGCATTGGAAGAAGCGCCTGTCGGTGCCGCTGGAGCTGATCGTCATCGACACCTTCAACAAGGCGACGCCCGGCGCCAACGAGAACGACGGCAAGGACATGGGCATGGTGCTCGCGCGTTGCGAGCGCGTGCGCAAGGCGACAGGTGCCCACGTCATGCTGGTCCACCACTTGAACGCCGGCGGCACCAAGGCGCGGGGCCATACCAGCCTTTTCGGCAACGTCGAGAACGTCGTCACGGTCCGCAAGGTGATCGACAGCAAGGACAAGGAGGGCCGCCAACTGCGGGAATGGATCGTCTCGAAGCAGAAGGACGGCGAAGACGGGGTCAGCGGCAAGTTCGTCTTGCCTTCGGTCGAGATAGGCCGGGACGAGGATGGTGATGCCGTCACATCCTGCATCGTGGCCGCACCCGAGAAATACGAGACGCAGCCGGACGATCCGTCCGGTGTCGCGCTGGGCGGCTTCAACGCCTTCCTGCTGCGGGCGATCTATGACGGGGTGAAGGAGAAGGGTGTCCTGGCGCCCCTCGATTGTGGCCTGTCGCGCGGGCATCAGGCGATCGAGAAGCGCGACCTGTGGGAGAAAATCAAGGCCGTCAGCCTCGATGATCCCGAGGACATCAAGGAGGAGGAGAGCGAGGAGCAGGCGGCCGCGCGGCGGCAGAACAACCTTCGCCAGAACGTCAAGCGGTCCCGCGATTTCCTCTACCAGAAGGGCATCATCGACACGAAGGACGACTGGACTTGGCTGACGGGCAAGAAGGTTAAGGGTTTCGAAATGGCCCCCGGTCTCGGTGACGATGCCAAGCCGCGCCGCGGGTCCCGCAAGCGCGATGAGGACGACGCGCCCCCGCTAAATGACATGCCGTCCGCAAATCGACCCTTCGACCCAGAGGATTACTTCTGATGCAGCATGTGGATTGGACCGCCAGACAGGTGCGAGAGGTCTTGGTGGAGGCCGTGACCTGGGCCCGGCAATATGCAGGGCCGGTCGGTCCCTCCTCGGTTCGTGGCTCCATGCCCGTATATAAGGCTACGCTCGAGGATCACCTCGAGGAGGGATGGGGTCTGCCGGAGATCGCGGGGGACGAGGATGAAGAGGATCGTCCGTTGCGGGTTCCCGTCGCGCCAGATCGCGCCGATTTCCTGATGGCGGCCCTCTCATGGCAGGCGGTCTACCTGGTCAACGCCGGTCACCCCGATCTCGCCCGGACGCTGAGCCTGTGGCTGCACCATGCGACCGGAAAGCGGGGCGGCAAGGGCTTCGACGCCATGCTGAAGAAGCGCGAAATATCGAGGGGACATGCCTATCGAGTACGAGATAGGGCACTTGGCTTGATCGCGCAGGGCCTGATTGCCGATGGCGTGCCCAATGACTGATCCATCGAAGCGAAAGCCCCTGTCCTTGCCGGATCGAGCCTCGGTGCTTCGATACATCATCCGGAAATGGAACCCGCCGATACCCGGATGCGCGGCTTCGTCGATGTGGATCAGCGAAGATGAAATCGAATTCCTGAAGGACACGGTGAAGGTTCTCGACGCCTTCGCCTTCTATGGCGCGGATGATTTCGTCCGCCGCGAAGCCGAGAAAAGACGGAAAGGGAAAGGGCGATGAACCTGCGCGAGCAGCAATATCTAACCGGCGCAAGCAATCTTGTAAGGGTTTTGCATCTTCGGGGAGGCCGCCGCGTCGTTGTTCTAGACCGCGCCCTCAGGCGCCGGCAGGCAATCAAGTGCCTTCTTGATGCCGGTCATCGGGTGATCGACGTAGCTCGGGCGTTGAACTGTGGGTCGACGCTCGTTAGCCATGAGATCATAAATCGGAAATGATCCGATTTTAATCTTGACCGTAGGAGATAATCGGAATATTTCCGATCCAATGCAGTGATTGCTTGGAGACGGATATGAAGACCGATCCCGAAAGAAGCCACCGCGAAGATGATCAAGGGTTCGCAGTTCGCGTGACGCTGATCGTCATAGTGGTTCTGGCCGTCCTGATAGGGGTGATCCTGTGATGAGGATCATCCTTGACCTGCTCATTTGCTGTCTCGCCATCACCTTGGTCTGGATTGCGATCTATCTGGCAATCTTCAACTGGACCAATGCGGCGCATAGCGCGCTGCCCCGGGCCTGCGAGAGCTACCCTTCCGAATGTACCGCTGTGATGCAGGGCCAGTTCTAGGCCTGCGGCACCGCACCCCCGGCCGATCCGGTCGGACGATCCACAAAATTCCAACCATGGAGATGCGTCATGTCGCGAAGAGCGATGACAGCAGACGATGGCTTCATGCCCGCTTCCAGCCGCGCCGCTATTTTGCGGGTGCAGCCATGATCCCGCCCGTCGATTTCACTGCCGACACTCGGGACATCAGCCATCTTTGGTGCCGGTTGACCGGCGACAAGGGCGTGACCGCCCGCGCTCACATGCGCGGCGGTGCCTTGGTCTGCATCACGGTCGAGCGCGACCAGACACTTGCCATGTGCCGAGCCGGTGCAATCGCCACCCTGTCGGCCGATGCCGTTCGCAGCATCGAAGGGCAGGGCGACGGCACAAGAGGGTGGGTCCACTAATGCTGGATTATCTCCCTCTCATCATCGATTCCTTCGCGGGCGGCGGCGGCGCGTCCACCGGGATCGAGGCCGCCCTTGGCCGGTCGCCCGATGTCGCGATCAACCACAGCGCCAACGCCCTCGCCCTGCACGCGGCCAACCATCCCGAGACGCTGCACCTGGACAGCAACATCTGGGATGTGGATCCTCTGACCATCACTGGCGGACGCCATGTCGGGCTGCTGTGGGCCAGTCCCGATTGTCGCCACTTTTCGAAGGCCAAGGGCGGCGCGCCCCGCGACCGCAATATCCGCGACCTGGCTTGGGTCGTGGTCCGCTGGGCCGAGTTCGCCAAGCCCGATGTGATCCTGATGGAGAATGTCGAGGAATTCGTGACCTGGGGTCCGGTCGACAATGACGGCCAGCCGATCAAGGAATTCGCGGGGCAGACCTTCGAATTGTGGATCAAGCGCCTGCGCAAAGCGGGCTACAAGGTCCAGTGGCGCGAGCTGCGCGCCTGCGACTATGGCGCCCCGACGATCCGCAAGCGGTGGTTCCTGGTCGCGCGCCGCGACGGTCGCCCCATCGTCTGGCCCAAGCCGACGCACGGCAACCCGGCCTCAGCAGAGGTCCGCAAGGGCAAGCTGCTGCCGTGGCGAACAGCCGCCGAATGCATTGACTGGTCCCTGCCGTGCCCGTCGATCTTCGACACCGGTGCCGAGATCATGGCGAAGCACGGGCTGCGCGCCGTCCGCCCGCTGGCGGGCAACACGCTGGCCCGCGTCGCGCGCGGCATGAAGCGCTATGTCATCGAGGCCGACCGGCCCTTCCTGGTGAACCTGACGCATGGCGGGCGGGTCGAGGATGCAGCCGAGCCGTTCAAGACGATCACCGGCGCGCACCGGGGCGAAAAGGCCGTGGTGGTCCCGACCATCGTCGGCTGCGGCGGACGCGCCGGGCAGAGCCGCCCGCGCGGCGGTAACGAGCCTTTCGCCACGGTCACGGCCAAGGCCGACGCCTGCCTGGTCGCGGCCAGCATCCAGCGGTTCAACAGCGGCACGACCGGGCAGGACATGCGCGATCCGCTGGCCACGATCACGGCGAACAGCTGGATCAAGAAGCCGGGCGGGGCCGCGCCGCTGGGCGTCCTCGCGCCCTATCTTGCCAGCATCGCGCATGGCTACAGCGGCGGGCGGCGGGAATACCCTCTGTCCGATCCGCTTGGAACCGTCACGGTGGGCGGCATCCAGCACGCGGTGATCTCGCCATATCTGGCGACCTTCTACGGCCACACCGAAGGCCGAGGGAAGCGCGCGGCCGATCTGGCAGAGCCGTTGCGCACGGTGACGGTCGAGAACCGCCATGCAGTCGTCGCCCCCATCCTGACCTATGCCCAGCAGGGCGGCGGCATCCGGGACGCGCGCGACCCCCACCACACGATCTGCGCTAGCAAGAAGGACCAGAACAGCCTGATCGCGGCAACAATGGCTCAGATCGGCTATGGCGAGCGGCAGGGGCAGGCGCCCCGCGCCCTCGATGTGGCCGCGCCCCTCGGCACGGTGGTCGCGGGCGGAGCCAAGCACGCGCCCATTGCGGCATTCCTCGCCCAGCACAACGGCGGGCCGCGCATGGGTCAGCACGCAGGGCACGACCTGCGCGAGCCGATCAGCACCATCGCGGGCAGCGGCAGCCATCAGATGCCGGTCGCGGCGTGGTTCGCCAAATACTACGGGACCGGCGACGGCGCGCGGACGGACGAACCGATGCATACCGTCACCGTCAAGGACCGGATGGGCCATATGCAGGCCGAACTGGCCGCACCGCCCTTCACGCCCGAGCATGAGGCCCGCGCCCGCGAGGTCGCCGAGTTCCTGCGCGCGCACGACGCTTGGGACGGCGGCGAGTTCGTCATCCTGACCATCGACGGCGCGACCTTCGTCGTCGTGGACATCGGGATGCGGATGCTGACGCCCCGTGAATTGTTCAATGCCCAGGGATTTCCGCCAGATTACGTGATCGAGGGCGTCTGGGAGGGGCAGGACACGGATGCGCCCCGCTGGCGCGCCTTCCCGAAGGACGTGCAGGTTTCGTGTTGCGGAAATTCGGTCTGCCCGCCGCTGGCCGAGGCCCTGGTCTCCGCTAACTGCGGGCACCTGGCGGTCGCGGATCGCGAGGAGGCACAGGCATGATGCGCCCAGCCCTCAAGCCATGCCCGTTCTGCAGTCTGCCCCTGATGATGGTGGGCGTCGGGACGGCGCAGCACCCGGCAGGCGGGTGCATCCTATCCGGCGCGGTGGTCTACGCCACGCGGTTTGCCGATTGGAACCGCCGCGCCGTGATGCCCGAAGCAATGGAAGGGGGTGCGGTGTGAACCTTCCATCCCCATCCGATTGCCCGTGGATCCGGCAATGCCTCATCGACTTCGGCACTGGCACCATGCCCGGCTATGTCGGTCGCGATCAGTATGGCGATCGCGCCTATTTCGACCTTGAGACATTGTTCTGCGGCAAGGGTCCGTGCCGCGAGGCCCTGAAGATGACCTACGAGGGCGGCGCGGATTTTTACCGCGCCCTGGCGAATGACCTGACCATGGCGTCAGTTCCGATCCCCGCAGGAGCATTGCTCCTGCTGACCGCGCTAGCCGCTCTCGCTGCATGGAGGCGGTCATGACCGATCAAGCCTATGACGTCTTCCTCAAGGCCAAGGCCGCCATCGCGCCCAAGTTCGGCGGCTTGCATGTGGATGAACGAGACCTGAACCCTGCGTTGAAGCCGCATACCCGCCGGATGGTCCAATGGGGCTTGAACGGCGGCAGAAGAGCTTGGTTCGCATCCTTCGGTCTTCACAAGACGGCGACGCAGCTGGAGACGATGCGCGTCCTGACGGAAACGACCGGGAAGCCGACGCTCATCACCGCGCCCCTTGGCGTGCGGCGCGAGTTCATCCGGGAGGCGCAGGAGCGATTTCGCGGATCCTTCGCGGTCGATCTGAAGTTCATCCGCGACACGGATCAGGTCGATGGACCGGGCGTCTACCTGACGAACTATGAATCGGTGCGCGAGGGCAAGGTCCGGCCTGACCCGTTCATCGGCGTCAGCCTGGACGAGGCCGCGATCCTGCGCGGGTTCGGCGGCACCAAGACCTTCCGCGAGTTCATGGCGCTGTTCGCGGGCGACGACCGGCGCGACCAGTCGAACCGGATCAAGACCGATGGCGTGCCCTATCGGTTCGTCGCCACGGCCACGCCCAGCCCTAACGACTATATCGAGCTGCTGTCCTATGCCGGCTTCCTCGACGTGATGGATATCGGCCAGGCCAAGACCCGGTTCTTCAAGCGCAACAGCGAGAAGGCCGACCAGCTGACCCTTATGTCCCATAAGGAAAAAGAGTTCTGGCTGTGGGTCGCATCCTGGGCGCTGTTCGTCACCAAGCCGTCGGATCTGGATCCGGCCTTCTCGGATGACGGCTACGACCTGCCGCCGCTCGATATCCGCTGGCACGAACTGCCGGTCGACCATCTGGCAGGGGCCGGACAGGAACGCAGCGGCCAGCAGCGCATGTTCCGCGATGCTACCGTCGACCTCTCGGCCGCGGCGCGAGAGAAGCGGGACAGCCTGCCTGACCGGATCGCGAAGCTGATGGAGTTGCGCGCCGATGATCCCGCCGCGCATCGGATCATCTGGCACGACCTGGAGGCCGAGCGTCATGCGATCGAGAAGGCGGTTCCGTCCTGTGCCACGGTTTATGGCAATCAAGACCTGGACGAGCGTGAAGACCTGATCGGCCGGTTCGCTGACGGCGAGGTGCAGGAGCTGGGCGCCAAGCCCGTGATGCTCGGGTCCGGCACGAACCTGCAGCGGCACTGCGCCTGGTCTGTCTTCCTGGGCATCGGCTTCAAGTTCAACGACTTCATCCAGGCCGTCCACCGGTTGCGGCGCTTCGGCCAACAGGCCGGAAGCGTCCGCCTCGACCTGATCTACACCGAGGCCGAGCGCGAGGTGCGACGCTCGCTCGAACGGAAATGGCGGCAGCACAACGACATGGTTCAGAAGATGATCGACATCGTGAAGGAATACGGCCTGTCCGAGATTGCCATGCAGCAGGCGCTTGTCCGTGCCCTGGGCGTGGAGCGGGTCGAGGCCTCGGGCCCAGACTATCGGATCATCCACAACGACTGCGTGGACGAGACGCGCCGCATGGAAGAGGGGTCGGTGCAGCTGATCGTCACCTCGATCCCGTTCAGCACACAATACGAATACAGCCCGAACTATGCAGATTTTGGTCACACCGACGACGATCCGCACTTCTGGCGCCAGATGGGCTTCCTGATCCCCGAGCTGCTGCGCGTCCTGGAGCCGGGCCGGATCGCCGCAGTGCATGTCAAGGACCGGATCATCCCCGGCGGCATCAACGGCTTCGGTTTCCAGACCCTCTCGACGCTGCACATGGATTGCGTCCGCGAGTTCCAGCGTCACGGTTTCGCCTATCTCGGCATGAAGACCATCACGACCGATGTCGTTCGCGAGAACAACCAGACCTATCGCCTGGGCTGGTCGGAACAGTGCAAGGACGGCAGCCGCATGGGCTGCGGCGTCCCGGAATACTTGCTGATCTTCCGCCGCCCGCCCACCGACCGCAGCAATGGCTACGCCGACCGGCCGGTGAAGAAGGACAAGAAGGAATGGGATCCTGAAGCCAGGGACTGGAAGCACGAGCTAGGCTACAGCCGGGCCAGATGGCAGATCGACGCGCATGGCTATATGAGGTCGAACGGCAACAGGCCGCTGCTGCCGGGCGATCTGGATGGGCTGGATGCTGATCAGGTCTACAAGGTCTGGAAAGCGCACAACCTGACCCAGGTCTATGACTTCGAGCATCACGTGCGCATCGGCGAGCACCTGGAAATGTCGGGCCGCCTGCCGCCCACCTTCATGCTGCTGCCGCCGCACAGTTTGCATCCCGATGCCTGGACCGATGTTGCGCGGATGATGACCATCAACGCGGAGCAGGCGCGCAAGGGACAGGAGATGCATCTGTGCTTGGCGCGCGGCTCTCTGGTCTTGACGCGCGCAGGCTACAAGCCGATCGAAATGGTCGCGGTTGGAGATGAAGTTCTGACCCACAACGGGCGCTGGCGGCGGGTGCAGGTCGTGCGCAATACCGGCGTCCAACCGGTGGTGGACCTTCGCGCCCATGGCGTCGCGGCTCTGACGCTCACGCCGGATCATAAGGTCTGGTCCAGACAGTCGGACTGGGTGCGGCGCCGTGATGGCGCGGAGCGTACCGCGCCAGACTGGGTGCGCGCTGATCAGACAGTCGGCGGCTATGTGAACCTCAAGCTGCCGCCGGTCGAAGATTGCGCGCTGACGGATCAGGAATGCTGGCTGCTGGGTCGATGGTTGGCCGATGGCCATATCGGCGCCCGAGGCGAGCATGTCATCAGCGTCGGTCGCGACAAGCTGGAAGCCTTCGAACGCATGGCTGGTGACGCGGCCGGGACGCGCGGCGAAGGCACTGCCGTGCAAATTCGCCTCAAGGGCATGAGCGCAGCGTTCAAGGCGGCCGTGGCGGGCTGCGGCACAGGCGCGGCCGAGAAGCAGGTTCCGGTTTCTCTGCTGGCAGCACCTGCGGGCAAGGCCCGTGCCCTGTTGGATGGCTATCTGTCGGGCGATGGGCACCTTGTCGAAGATCGCGGAACATGGATGGCCACCAGCATTTCGCGGGCTTTGTTGCTGGGCATGGCTATGCTGGCGCAGCGCGCTTATAGCGCGATTGCCGGAATTCGCGAGGGACGCCCCGCAGGCGAAACTGTCATTGAAGGTCGCACGGTCCGGACCCGCCAAGAATGGATCATGTCCTTTGATCTGCCAGGCGACCGACGCAAGAAGGCGTTCGTCAAGGATGATGGTGCTTGGAAGAAGGTCCGGTCGGCAAATGCGTCGGGCGAGGCCGAAACCTGGTGCATCCGGGTCGAGGAAGACGAGAGCTTCACGGCCGAGGGCTGCATCGTCAAGAATTGCCCGCTCCAGTACGATATCGTTGACCGCGCCATCGCCCAATACACCGAGCGCGGCGAGACGGTCTACGATCCTTTCGGCGGGTTGATGACCGTTCCCTTCAGGGCGGTGAAGCTGGGCCGCAAGGGCATCGGCGTCGAACTGAATAAGGGCTATTGGCTTGACGGGGTGAAATACGTCGAAGCAGCGGCGCGCGAGGTGACGACGCCGAGCCTGTTCGACTTCCTCGAAGGCCAGGCCGCCGAAGAGAAAGCTGCCCCTGCAAAAAAGCGCCGGAGGTCCGCATGAGCGCCGCGCGGGCTTCCGAACAGCACCCGATCAGGTCTGCGGAACTGCATGTGTTCCAAGGCCTCGGCGCAGCAAGCGGGCGCTATGTCGCCCGCTTCCACCCCTATGACACCTATCCCGTTCTGTTCACCGGCCCATCGGCGGAGGCGGTAGAGGCCAAGGCGGAAGCCTTCAGGTCCGATGCCATCGCCAGGCATGAAGCCGCCTTTACGGCTCGTGCGCAGGCCAGACAATCGCGTCTCGCAAAGAAGGAAGCCACGAATGGCTGACCGTATCAATTCCGGCTGCATCGTCCAGGTCTGGTTCGAGCCAGAGAGCGAGCACCGCAGAGCGCACTTCTCGGTCATCGAGACCGAATTGCCCGATTTCGCGACCTTCTGCGAACTGGTCGAGGCCGACCGGCTGATCGCAGGTGCCGTCCTTTGGACGCGGAGGGTCGGCGATCGGGAGATGATCATCCGAGATCGTCAGCCCATCGCATTTCGCGGGTCTGCCGTGTTGCGCTGCCAGCTTCCGCATTGGCGCTTTTACGAGAGGGGGCAATCGGATGGCTGAGGTTCTCGGACATTGCGAAGCCTGCAATGCGAAGATCCGCACGGGCGACGCCTGCCACTACACCGCCGACGGCTGCTGGCTTTGTGACGATCATGCGCCGATGCTTAGCGACGCGATCCGCCAGCATCAGGAAATTGCCGAAGCACCCTGGTTCGATCCCGGCTCGCTGAACTATGACAGCCTCGACGATCTTCTCGCCCAGATGAACCGCATGCGGCGCGAACTTGCCGAGAAGGGTGACCGCAAGCTGTTGGTGACGGCATGAGCGCGGCGCCGACATTCACCCGCGACGAGCTGCGCGCCCTGCACATGGCGAACCGCGACAAGGCCACAGCGGAAATCCGCAAGATTGCGGGCAAGGCCGCAGCCGAGGCCGGTATGACGCTGGCCCGCCTGATCGGGCCAGATCAGACCCTTCCCGTCGTCAAGGTGCGGGACATTGTGTGCTATGTCGCCGCGCGGGAAGGCTATAGCCTTCCCCAGATCGGGCGCGCAATGAACCGCGACCCGAGCAGTGTCGGCACCGCCATCCGGCGCGAGAAGGCGCGGAGGGGCGAGGCATGATCCCGACGCTGAAGATCGCCGAGGATCGCGGCTTGGCCGTGCCTGCGGGGCATAGGGTGCATAGCGACTATGTGCCCATTGATCGGGTGCGCCTTGCCTGTCGCGACCGTATGGCCGTTGGAGACGTGGAGCGCGCCATGCAGCGCCGCATGGCCGCCGCGCCGGGCCAGCCGTGGCCCTGTCCCATCGGGCACTGGGACGGCGTGCAGTTCGTCATTGTCGATGGGCGGCATGAATATGTGGCCGCGCTGATGCTTGGGTGCTCGCACGTGCTGGTGGCCTGGATTGGGGATCAGCGATGAGCGACCTTTCCCCTCTCCAGCGCGAGGCCGTCGATGCCGTCGCCGCCTGGCACCGCGACTGCATGGCTTCGATCAACGGCAACCGCCGCATGTCCCGGCAGATCCTGCGCGTCTTCGGCTATGCCGGGACCGGCAAGACCACGACCGCGCGCCATTTCGCGGGCCAGGTGGACGGTCCGGTCCTCTATGCCGCCTATACCGGCAAGGCCGCCCTGATGATGCAGAAGAGCGGTTGCGCGGCCGCCTCGACCATCCACAGTATGATCTATCGGGTGGACGAGGATGAGTTTGGCCGCACGTCCTTCCGCCTGAACCGCGAGAGCGAGGCGCGCGACGCCGAACTGATCGTCATCGACGAATGCTCGATGGTGGACGAAGAGCTTGCCCGCGACCTTCTTTCCTTCCGCCGTCCCATCCTGGTTCTGGGCGATCCTGCCCAGCTGCCGCCGGTCAAGGGCGCGGGCTTCTTCACCTCGGCCGAGCCCGACGTGATGCTGACCGAGATCCATCGCCAGGCCGCCGACAATCCGATCATCCAACTTGCGACAGCGGCGCGCGAGGGCAGGGACATCAGGCCCGGAACCTATGGCCACAGCCGCGTCGTGGAACGCGGCACCTTGTCGGCGGACGATGTGGCGCGCGCGGATCAGGTGCTTGTCGGCCTGAACCGCACGCGCACGTCTTTCAACCGGAGGATCCGGCACACCTTGGGCCGGGGCGATGCCGGTCCCCTGCCGGAGGCTGGTGACAAGCTGGTCTGCCTGCGCAACGACAAGGACAAGGGCATCCTTAACGGCGGTCTCTTTGAAGTCATTGAGATGCAGTCGAAGGGCAGCGAGGTGGAGTTGACGGTGACCTCGGAAGATTTTCCTGAACGCGATCCGGTGGATGTGACGGTGCGCCGCGAGTTCTTCATCGGCGGCGTGGAAGACCTGGACAAGAACGACCTGCGCGGCACCCAGCAGTTCGATTACGGCTACGCGCTGACGGTCCACAAGGCGCAGGGCAGCCAATGGGGAAGGGTGATCGCCTATGATGAGAGCGGCACCTTCAGAAACGATGCAAGGCGGTGGCTCTACACCGCGATCACACGTGCTGCTGACCGCCTGACCTTGGTTGTCTGAAAAGGTAATCGGATTATTTCCGAATTATCCTTGATTATTCCGGGCTATCGGATTATTTCCGATTTATGGCTAGGGTGAGGCCCTGACCAGACGGAACGTGGAACGAACAAGGACCATTCCCATGATCGGCATCACCGACAGAAACTGGCGAGATACGCGCCGCAGAAGAACGGGCCCGGCTGCGGCCAATTCGGCCGAAATCTCTGCTGCCGGAACCCATCCCAGAAGACGATCGCGCATGAAACATTCTCCCGAGCATATCGCAGCACGATCCGCCTCCAAGCGCCAGAAAGCGCAGGAACGTCGCGAAAAACCCTCCAATGGAACCACCTGGCGAGAGCAGTTCGAAGCTGGTCGGTGCCTTGCCCAAGCTGCGCGAGCGATGGGGCAGACGGTCTGGCAGGGCAGAAGATGGGCGCAGGCCGCAGGGGTGAAATGGGCTGATGGCCGCTCATTGCCCGAGCAGCGTGCGGCGATAGGCGCCGAAAGAAGAAGACGCTTCCGCGAGGATGATGAGTTCCGGGAGCGTGAGTTCGCGCGGATCGCCAAGGTTCGCCCTTGCACCAGCCCGGCCCACAATCGTCGCCTGAACATGACCGAGGCGGAGCGCGAGCATTATGACCTGATGAGGTCGAAGAAGTTCACCGCCGACGAGGCTGTGACGATGATCGGGCGCCCGGACCTGACGCGCCGGGCCATGTTGGCCCGGCACAATCCCCAGAAGCTTCTGGCCGACCTGATGGCTGCGGATGCCGCGGCTTCCCAGGCGCGCGTCAAATCCTACCTGCACGATCCGCGAGGCGCGCAGGGCCACAGAAGAAAGGAGGTGCAGGATGCCACAAAGCATGGGTGAGCAGGCCGAACCCCGGCCGCTGCCGTTGGAATTCATCGAGGTCGGGCAGAACGACGATGGCGAGCATGTCATCTTGCTGACCGGCAGCCGGGAAGCCGTCCAGGCGGCCGGGATGCTATACGGCCAGCAGGTCGTGCTGGTTCCTGCTGATCAAGGGGGCAGTGCATCATGATCGCCCGCATGTTGTCGTTCTTCCTGCCCGCCGCCGCACCACAGGACACCGGCTCTCTCGCCTGGGCCTGCCATAGCAGCGCCGAGATGCACGCCGGGCGCTATGCGATCATCGATGATCCGAATGATCCCGAGGTTCAGGTTCTCGTTGATGGGATGGCGATCGTTCCCGGCTTCGGGGGCTTGGAAAGAAGCCAAGGCTTGGTGCGAACGGCACCGCATGGAGGTTGCCAATGAACAAGGAATGGATGCCGGTTGATACCATGCCTGAAGGTGTCTTGGTCGAAACCAAGATTGAAGATGCCCATGGTGTCCGCAATGTTCAAAGGCTGATCAAGCGGACACGCGAACCCGGCCGCACGCGCCCGATGTTCTTCGTCGAGGGCGAGGCTACATATGTCTACTACCAGCCGACGCACTGGCGCCCCATTTCCGCCTCGGATGCGCCGAAGAATGGTACTCCAAAAGAGATCAGCCCAGCCGCTCAAGCGATGATCGAATTGTTCTCTTGCGGCTTCCTCGAACATCATCGCTGTGCAGCCTGCGGCTCTCCCGTGGGATACGAAATTCATCATAATGTTCTTGCCGTTGTTTTTAACAGCGCCTGTGATTGCTCTGGCGGTGGCAAGATTCTGCGCACTGTTTCATATGGCGAATGGGCAGTGTTTGCCTCCTCCCGCGCCGCCCGCCCCTCTGCCACGGAGGGGAGCGATGGGTGACAAGCCGATCCTGTTCAGCGGGCCGATGGTCCGGGCGATCCTCGAAGGCCGCAAGACGCAGACGAGGCGGGTGTTGAAGCCAGTGAAGGGCCTGACCCTGGGCGACCTCCAGGACGAAGGTGAGCGCGAGGGCAACACGATCCATTGCGCCCGCCATCAGGTCCAGGATCCGTCCTTCGCCCGAGGCGACCGGCTGTGGGTGCGGGAGGCGTGGCGCGCCGGGCGCGGTTACGATGGCGCATCCATCAGGGACATCGCGCCGTGGTCCCGCATCTGGTGGGAGGCCGACGAGGCGAACGTCAACGCTGGCAAGCTGCGCCCCTCCATCCACATGCCCCGCTGGGCCAGCCGCCTGACGCTGACCGTGACCGATGTGCGCGTGCAGCGGCTGCAGGACATCAGCGAGGATGATGCGGTCGCCGAGGGTGCGCCGGTTGCCGCCCATCAGTACACGCCGGGTGCGCGGATGTGCGAGACTGACAAGTCTTGGCGCACAGTCACGCCTCGGCTGTGGTTCCACGAACTGTGGGACAGACTGAACGCCAAACGCGGCTTCGGCTGGGACGCCAACCCTTGGGTCTGCGCCGTCACCTTCACCGCCTATCAGCGCAACATCGACCAGATGGAGGCCCCCGATGCCTGACCCCGTAGACACGGACGACCTGCGCCGGATGCACGCTGCCCGGATCGGCCCGCCGATGCTAGCCAGAAGGATGAGGGGTGATGATCGACGATCTGTGGAAAGACGTGGACATCCGCGTGATCGACCAGCGTATCGGCGCTGGCGTCGGCGGGATGGATACCGTCATTCGAGTCTTGCATCGTCCATCGGGCATCATTGTCGAGGTGCCGCGCGTGACCGGATCGCAATTCAATGATCGGGCTGTGGCGATGGATATGATTGCTGCTGCCCTAACCCATCCCCAATATCGAGGTGAGCCATGACCGACACCAGCACCCTGCGCGAGAGGATCGCCCATGCCATGTGGCGTAACCAGGCCGAACGTGCCGGCACCCCAGGTATCGTCAGGGGTCGAACGCCCGAGGCATTTGCCGAGGCCAGCGATGAGACCCGACGCGAATGGCTGGGCTATGCGGATGCTGCCTTGGCGGTGATCGGCGCCCAACCTGACCTGCGCGACCGGATCGCTGTCGCGCTTTCGCAGGCCATCTACCAGCAGACAGAAGGGGAGTGGCAGCCCAATGTCCGACAAGCCGATGAACTGGCGGGTATCGTCCTCGACGCCCAGACCGAGCAGCCCGACCTTCAACTTTCGGGGCGGGAAGTTGAAGGTGACGCCCCGGATCAAACCGGAGTTTCGCCCGACACCTCTGCCGCGCCCACGGACAACACGGCGCTGGTGGAGGCGGCGGGAGCGGTCCTCCGCTTGTGGGAAAATGGCTGCAAAGACCACTCGTGGCGTCAGCATTTCCACGACGCCCTCGGCCGCCTAGCCCTTGCCCTTGCCAGCCGTGAAGCGAAGCTCGGCCCCGATGCGGTGGGGGAGGCGGACAATGGGTGACCGACCCGTGCTAGACGCAATCCGCTCGATCCTGCAATTCAAGGACCACGCCACGATAGCCGAGATCGCCAAGATGGCGGACATGAAGCAGCGTCAGGTTTTAGACGTTCTGAACGCTAAAGGACATATGGTCTGGCGCAACCGGAAGAACGGTCACATCACCAAGGCCGATCCGAGGGCCGTTCTTCGCAAGCGGTTGATCGAGAGCGACACTTACTACTTCCCTGGCACATACGGCGCTTGGTCTATCGAGGGGAAGTGCCTGCGGTTCAAGGGTCATGAAGATTTGCGCGCCCGCCTATGCCAAGGCGTCACTGTCGGGGCGCTAGGCGACAACTGGTCCGAAAAACACGTCATCGACACACCGGAGAACCGTGCCGCGTTGGAAGCCGCTGGCCTCCGTCTCTGGTCCGAAAGCGAGGCTGATGAACGCCTCTGGCAAGAAGGAGGCCCCCATGACCTCTGACCCGACCGCGCCGAAGATCGACACCACGCGAGAGGCGGTGGAACGACTAGCTGAATTTCACGGCGGCGTTGCGAAGTCCTATGATGATTATATTCGTGGTCCCTACACGACCACGAAAGCAAATCACATGGCTGTTGAGGCAACGCTGCGCGCCCTGCTGGACGAACGCGACCTTGCCGACGCCCGCGCAGCCGCAGCGGTGATGGCGATGCGAGAGGCGGCGGCAGAGGAAGCGAAGTCATGCTGCCATGAAGGCGATTATGTGGCCCGTGCTATCCGCACCCTCCCCACCCCCGCAGATGCACAAGCCGCACTAGACCGGCGGATCGCAGAGCGGGTGCGGGAGGCGGTGGAAGCCGCCCGCCAGGACGAGCGCACCGCCATCGCCGCCTACATCGGCATGTCCCCTTCCGAGGTCACAGACCGGCAATACCACATGGAGGCGATCAGGACGGGCCGGTATCGGGATGACCCCTTGATGCAGAGCGGCGGGTGGATGGAGGGCGGGGATAGTGGGGAGACCGACAGATGATCCTCGAATCTGGAAAGACGCCCGAGGAATGGGCCACTATCATGGAACAGCGCGGCCTGTCGGTCAGCGCCAGAACGCTTAGACAAAAGGCCAACCGCCTTGGGGCTTGCCACAAGCTGGGGCGCGCGATGATCATCACGCCCGAGCAACTCGACCAGATACTTGCCGAAAGGAATTCCGAATGTCGATCGAACCGTATCAGCGCGGCAAGTCCTGGTGGGCGCGCGGGCGGGTCGAATATCACGGCGTTCCCATCACCGGCTACTACCGCTGCAGCACTGGCGCATCTACAGAAGCAGGCGCGTGGCAGTGGTGCCGGGAAGAAGAAGAGCGGCAAGTAAGGCGGCACCTTCTCGGCGAGGAAGAGCAGCTTACCTTCGCCGAGGCCGTCATGCTCTATCCCGCCAAGGCAAATGAAGCCCGATACCTGCTGAAGATCGTGCCCGAGCTGGGCGACACCCCTTGCGCGCAGATCACTCCCCGCGCCGTCAGGGCCCTTGCCAAGAAGCTCTATCCCACCGCCAGCACGGATACCTGGCTGCGCCAGGTCATCACCCCGGTCAAGGCCGTCATCAACAACGCTCACGATGCCGGGAAATGCCCTCCCATTCGGATCAAGACCTTCTCGACAGCTGAACGCGTCGAGCAGGACAAGGCGCGCGACAAGGTGAGCCGCCGCGAGAGGAAGCCCGGATCATGGGAATGGATCGATCAGTTCAGCCAGCACGCCAGCCCCTATTTGTCCGCCTTGGCCGAGTTCATGTTCGAGACCGGCGCCCGGGTCGGACAGGCTGTCGCCCTCACGCCCAAGGATATCGACATGAAGTCCCTGCGCGTCATGTTGCCTGCAAGCAAGGGCCATCCCGCGCAGTGGGTGGCCATCAGCCCGGAGATGGCGATCAAGCTGGCGAACCTGCCGCCCAGGCGGCCGAAGGACCGCCGGCGCGGCGTCCTCCTGGAGCCTCGGGTCTTTGGATACTCGCGCAATACCGGGCCATTGAAGGCTTGGAGGACGGCCTGCAAGAATGCCGGCATCGATTATCTGCCGCCGCATAGCGCTGGGCGCCATGGCTTCTACACCGAGCTGCGCGTCCGGCAGGGCGTGGACCCCATCACCGCAGCCAAGGCCGGGCGCTGGTCGAACCCCGCATTGCCTGACAAGATCTATGCCCATAACGAGACATCTGACAGCGATGTCAGGACCATGATCCGTTCAACTCGCGTACATCGGCCGGGTGGAAAGACGCTCAAGGCTATGAAAGGAGGAAAGGAATAGGGAATTTTATATGCCCTTGGTAAGGGTGAGGTCGAGAGTTCAATCCTCTCTCGCAGCACCATCTTTTCTTGACAAAATACAAGAAAATACGCTGTAGCAAGGACTTGGTTCGGCCCCTCTTACACACGGGGGATACACACAATGGTCTTGCAGATGCCACGTCCGACTCAGCGCGGACCCGGTTCCCCGTTCTACTTCCTCGCCCGCGTTCCGGCCGATTTGGTCCAGCGACTCGGCAAGCGGGAGGTCTCCTATTCCCTCCAGACCTCAGACGAAACAGAGGCCAAGCGCCGCTTTGCAGCCGAATTGGCGAAGCACCAAGCGCGTTGGGAGGCGATCCGCAAAGGCCCGCAGCCGATCCCTCTCAGGACCATTATGGCACTGGCGGCGAATTTTACCGCGATTGGTCGGGGCGTCTTTCCGAGGAACCCGGAGAGCCGGGGTTCTGGACGCAGGTTGCCGAGAACAAGGAGGCCATAAGCACAAAGCAAGGCAACGAGCGGCAAGAAGCTCTAGCACAGTTGTATGGTCCGGTTGCTGACGAGCTCCTATCGCGGCACGGGCTGCTTGCCGATGATGCCAGCCGTGAGCGTCTCCGGCTGCACGATACCGCCGTCAGAGCCACAGAGACGCTCTCCAGGCAGGCTCAAGGCGACTATGGGGCACCCCCATGAGGATCGTTTCCCAGCCCCTGTACGCCCCCTGACGAGTCCTGAGACGGGCCCTGACGATGCGACGGGCAAGACCCTGAAGTGCCTGTTCGGAGCTTGGGAGAAGCAGGCGAAGGCAGACGGTAAGCCCGCCGCGACGATCCGCGATTTCCGGCAGAAGGTGGACGACCTGATTGCCTTCCTCGGGCACGATAGCATCCGCGACATGCAGCCCGCCGACATCGTGCGGTGGACAGACCACCTCCGGGATGAGCGGAGGCTAAACGGCAAGACCATCGGTCAGAAGTATCTGGCAGCGGTGCGGCTAATGTTCAGCTTCGCCAAGAGTCGTGCAATGGGCCTAGGAGATCCTACCGAAGGGCTCAGGGTCAAGGCCCCCAAGCGGCAGACCACGCGGGACCGGGGGTTCACAGACGAGGAAGCCAAGCGCATCCTGTCTGCCGCCCGCGCGGGGGTGGGGTTGTCCGATAGAATGTCCGACCACATGCGCCGCGCTATCCGGTGGGTTCCTTGGGTCTGTACTCACACGGGGGCACGGGTGACGGAGATAACGCAGCTTCGCCGGTCGGATGTCCTGACGGTGGACGGCATCCCCTGTATCAGGATCACGCCCGAAGCAGGGTCAGTGAAAACGGGCAGTCATCGGATTGTCCCGCTGCATCCCCAAATGGTTCGTGAAGGGTTCGTAAGGATGGTTGACGCGATGCCAGACGGGCCCCTGTTCCATGCAAAAGGGGCCTCGGCAAAGACCACCAGCGGGAGGATAGGCGAGTGGGTCCGCGATCATGCCAAGGTGACGGACCCCGCCCTACAGCCCAGCCATGCATGGCGGCATCGCCTCAAGACCCTCAGCCGGGACTATGACATCGCGGGGGAATGGGCAGACCACCTCCAAGGACACAGCAACCCGAGGGCTGCGGAAGTCGCATCGATCATGATCGTCTTTTCGTCAGCCGCCTCGGCGGCTAGGCCGGTCATGATGCGGGTGAACACACCCATCCGGCTCCAGCGCTTCCATCGGTTGTAGAGGGTCTTAGGCGGGCCGTATTCGCGGGGTGCGTCACACCAGCGCAAGCCATGGCGATTGATGAAAATTATGCCGCTCAGAACGCGACGATCATCGACGCGGGGCTTGCCATGGCTTTTGGGAAAGAACGGCTCAAGCCACGCCATCTGCGCGTCACTCAGCCAGAAAAGATTGCTCATCAGTGGGGCCTCCTGTGCCCTCCTGAAGCACCGATCAAGGTCACAATCAATGGGTCCTGACCCTAGTCCGCCCCTGCGGCCAGCTGTCAGGGCGTCAGCAGGTACTTGGCCCCGGTCGATTTGCGGACATAAGCGGCGATCGTTTCAGGGTCCAGTATCTGGTCCAGCGTGATCCGCGCGGTATAGTGGCTGGCGAAGGTCGTCGTCATTTCGTCCACCACCCGCTGGCGCATCCGCCCGACCACCTCCGGATCCAGCCGTTGCAGGGCTTGGAACAGCAGCCAGCCGCCGATGGACCAGCGGAAGCCGAAGCCCCGGCGCAGGACCGTCGGGCCGGTGTCCAGCGAGCCGTAGATATAGCCCTGCTTCAGCACCGCCGAACCATAGAGGTTGTAGCCCGTCGCCTCGCGCACCGTCGCTGCCTCCATCGCGTTCAGGATGATGCTGGTCGTCTCGCCCCCGCCGATGGCGTCGAAGGACAGGGTGGCGCCGGTCTGGGCGATGGCATCGGTCAGATCGTCGCGGAAGCTGGCGGCGCTGCTGTCGACCACATGCTCGGCCCCTAGGCCACGCAGCAGGGCGACCTGTTCGGGACTGCGGACGATGTTCACCAGTCCGATCCCGTCGGCCTGGCAGATCCGCAGCAGCATCTGCCCCAGGTTCGACGCGGCGGGGGCGTGGACGATGGCGCCATGTCCCTCGGCACGCATCGTCTCGACAAAGCCAAGCGCGGTCAGCGGGTTGACGAACAGGGCCGCGCCGTCCTCGGGGGTTGCGCCGTCCGGAAGGACCAGGCAATCCGCCGCGCCGATCAGGCGCAGGCGGGCATACATCGCGCCGCCCAGCATCGCTACCCGCTTGCCCAGCAGGTGCTGCTGGTCCGGCCCCGCCGCGATCACGGTGCCCGCGCCTTCGTTCCCGGGGGCCAGCGACTGGCCGATCCGGGCGCGCATGGCGGGCATGGCGGCGTCGGGGATCCGCGCGGTCAGGGCCTGGCCGTCGCGCGACAGGGTGGTCATGTCGGCCGGGCCGAACATCAGCCCCAGATCCGAGGGGTTGATCGGCGCGGCCTCGACCCGGACCAGCACCTGGCCGGCGCCGGGTTCGGGCAGTTCGACAGGTTCCAGGTTCAGTCGCAGCGTGCCGTCGGGCTGAACGGTCGATCTCAGTTCCAGGCTTTCCATGGGGTCTCCGATCCGTTTCGGCCATCTTTCCGCAGTCCTGGGCCGGGTTCAACCGGGTGCCGTCACCCTGTCTTCATACCAGCGTGAATTGACCGCAGCCCCGACATGCGACACTGATCCCCTGTCCCGGCCGCAGTCCGGCGCGCGCAAGGGGTTCGGATGGCTGGCCTGTTCCAGATGCTTGTCAAGGCGACGCGGCCCGCCCGCAAGCGGCTGCGCCTTCCTGCGGTCCCCGCTTTGCCAGGAATGAAGGCCCCGGCGAGCAAGCGGATGGCGGCCGGTCTGGCCCGGCGCAAGACCCCGCAATCCCGCCCGCCGCGCCCGGCGCCGGGCAGCTTCATCGCCGACAGCTTCGCCTGCCCGGAGGGTCAGATCAGCTATCGCTTCTATACGCCCGCAGGCTCGGCAGGGCGGCGGATGCCGCTTGTCGTGATGCTGCACGGCTGTTCGCAGACGGCGGCGGATTTCGCGGCGGGCACCGGCATGAACCGGCTGGCGGACGAACTGGGTTTTCTGGTCCTGTATCCCCAGCAGTCGCCCAAGGCCAATATCGGGCGCTGCTGGAACTGGCACGATCCCCAGAACCAGGCGCGCGGCAAGGGTGAACCGGCGGTGATCGCGGCCCTGACCCGCCATGCTCTCCGGCTGGGGCGGGCCAATCCGTCGCGGGTCTATATCGCCGGGATTTCGGCGGGCGGGACCGCTGCCGCCATCATCGGCGCCGCCTATCCCGACCTGTTCGCCGCGGTCGGCGTCCATTCCGGGGTGCCGATGGGCAATATCCGGTCGCTGCGCTCGGCCGTGTCGGCGATGCGCGGCAAGCGGGGGCCGGGAAGCACGGCCAGGCTGCCGCCGCAACTGCCGACCATCGTCTTTCACGGCGACAGCGATCGCGTCGTCCATCCCAGCAATGCCGGAGGCTTTCTTGCCAATCTGGAACGGTCGCGCCCCGGTCCGTTGACCTGCCGCATCGCCTCGGGCCGGACGGAACGGGGCAGGGAGTTCACGCAGCGGAGTTATCAGAACCGCTTAGGCCGGACGCTGCTTGAGAACTGGACCGTGCATGGCAGCGGCCATGGCTGGTCGGGCGGCCGGGCGGCGGGATCGCATACCGACCCCGCCGGTCCCGACGCCTCGCGAGAGATGCTGCGGTTCTTCCTGGCCCGGCGGCGCGGCGGGCAGGGGCCTTGCTAGTCGGCCCCATAGATCGCTTCGGCCGACCCGACCTGCACATCTTCGTTGGCCAGCACGCAACTGCGGCCCGGAGAGATCGCGTCCTCGGTGATGCCAAGCGCGGCGATGTCGGCGGGGATTCCCTGGCCCACCGCCAGCGAAGCCGCCAGCCGGGCCGAGGCCGCGCTGGCCATCACGCCGTTGCCGCCCTGGCCGGCCAGCCAGATGAAGCCCGCGTCCTGCGGGTCGGCACCGATCACCGGCTCGTGGTCGGGCGCGAAGGTCCGCAAGCCGCCCCATTTGTGGGACAGCCGCGCCACCTTCATCGTGGTGAAGGTCTCGATCCGGTCGATGGCGATGGCGACCTCCATCTCGTCGGCCTGGGCGTCGCAGGGGGCCGACGCCGCCATGTCCACGGGCGAGACCATGACCTTGCCCGCCTCGGGCTTGAAATAGAAGGTCTCGGCCACGTCGAAGGTCATCGGCCAGTGATGCAGGTTGCTGCCCGAGGGTGCGTCGAAGGTGACGGCGGTGCGGCGGAAGGGCACCACGTTGCGATAGCCCAGGCCCGCCATCTCGGCCACCTGCTGCACCCATCCACCGGCGGCGTTGACAAGGGTGCCGGCGTGGAATTCGCCCGCCGTGGTGTCGACCCGCCAGCCGTTCGCGGCGCGGTGGATCGCCGTCACGCGCGCGTCCGTCACCACCGCGCCGCCCGCCGCGCGGATGCGGCGCTGATAACCCATCATCAGTTCGTTCGTGTCCACGTCCTTGCAGTCGGGCTCATACATGGCGGTGGCGTATTTGTCGGCCCGCAGCACCTCGCAATAGCGCAGCGCATCGGCGGCGGGCATGAGTTCGACCCTGGCGCCGCGTGCGATCAGGTCGTCATACTGCGCCTGAAGCTGTCCGGTCTCGTGCGCCTGGGCCAGGAACAGCGCGCCCCGGTCGGTGACCAGCGGCAGATCGGTAAAGCCGTCCGGCGGGTTTTCCAGAAAGCCGCGCGTGGCGGTGACAAGGCGGCTCCAAAGCCGGGGGCCGTAGTTCTCGGACATCACAGCGGCCGACCGCCCGGTCGAGTGATAGCCGGTCGCACTTTCCTGTTCCAGCACCGCGACGCTGCCATGGGGCAGCAGTTCGTAAGCTACCGAGATCCCGGCGATCCCGCCGCCGATGACGATGAAATCCGCAGTCCGTGCCATGCCGCTTCTCCTGTTTCGTGTGGCATCGGTTCTAATCCAGCGGGACCGGATTTTTGTAGCGAACATGACGGCCCGCGCGACGCATGGTGTCGCGGCGGCCAGGCAGGTCGACGGAATCTGTCGCGCCACCTGGGCTAGAGTGTCGCCGACACAGCCGCAGGAGACGCGCATGAAAGCCTGGTTCATCGACTGCACCCCGGAACTGGCCCGGTTGTTCGATTCGGGCGCGGCGCCGGTGCCGCCGGGCGTGCGCATTCATCGCGGCGATCCCGACGACGGGGCGATCCTGGCCATGGCCCGCGATGCCGAGGTGCTGATGGTCGAACATACGGTGATCCCCGACGCGGTGCTGACCCAGGCGCCGACCCTGCGCGCCATCGTCTTCATGGGCACGGGCGCGGGCACCTATGTCAACGCCGCCCTGGCGCGGGCGCGGGGCGTGCCGGTGCTGACGACGCCCGGCTATGGTTCGGTGGCGGTTGCGGAACATGCCTTCGCGCTGATGATGGCCGGGGCGCGGCAGGTGGCGCGGATGGACCGCGACATCCGCGCGGGCGTCTGGCAGCCGCGCGGCGGTATGCAGCTTGCTGGCCGCAAGGTCGCTGTGCTGGGCATGGGGGGCATCGGGCAGGCCTTCGCGGAACGCTGCGCCGCTTTCGGGATGCGGGTGGCGGGCTGGAATCGCAGTCCGCTGGACCACCCGCTGTTCTGCGCCGACCTGGACCAGGCACTGCACGGCGCCGAGGTGGTGTCGCTGCACCTGGCCCTGACCGAGGCGACGCGCGGCTTTCTGGACTCCGCCCGGCTGGCACTGCCCGCGCCGGGCTTTCTGCTGGTCAACACCGCCCGGTCGCAGCTGATCGATCCCGCCGCGCTGATCGCCGCCCTGGACAGCGGGCAGGCGGGCCACCTGGCGACGGACGTGTTCGACGCCGAACCCCTGTCGCCCGACGACCCGCTGCCCGGTCGCCAGGACGTGACCTTGACCGCCCATGCCGCCTACATGACCCGCGACGCCTATCTGGAATTGTGGAGACGCACCTGCGCCCAGTTCGAGGCCGTGCGGGAATCATGACATTTCCTGCTGCATGGCAGGCGAATTTGTCATGCGATGCCGAACAGGCGCTGGAATAGGGAAAAAATGATACCGTTTTCATGGCTTATTGCGGGTGAAAGCGGCAGGTAGAAAGGGAACTCCGATGCTGGCCAATTCGCTTGAAGCCCTGGACAAGGCTCATCTGATCCATCCCGTCGTCTCGCTGCGCGAGCATGAACGGCGCGGCGTGACGATCCTTCAGTCGGGGCAGGGCTGTTTTCTGACCGACAGCGCCGGCAACCGCCTGCTGGACGGCTTTGCCGGGCTGTGGTGCGTGAACGCGGGCTATGGCCATAAAAGCATCGTTGATGCGGCGGCAGAACAGATGATGCGGCTGCCCTATGCGACGGGCTATTTCCATTTCGGCAGCGAACCGGCAATCCGCCTGGCCGCCGAACTGGCCGAGCTGGCGCCGGAAGGGGTCGATCATGTGTTCTTCACGCTGGGCGGGTCGGATGCGGTGGATTCGGTGATCCGGCTGGTGCGTTACTATTGGAACGCGCGCGGCCAGACTGCGAAGAAGAACTTCATCGCGCTGCAATCGGGCTATCATGGTTCGTCGTCCACCGGGTCGGGGCTGACGGCGCTGCCGCTGTTCCACGAAGGCTTCGACGTGCCGGGCGCGCGCCAGCACCATATCCCGTCGCCCAACCCCTATCGCCACCCGGCCGGGCCGGACGGCGATGCGGTCAGCGCCGCGGTGGTGCAATCCTTCCGCGACAAGGTGGCGGAACTGGGCGCGGAAAACGTGGCCGCCTTCATCATGGAGCCGATCCAAGGGTCCGGCGGCGTCATCGTGCCGCCCGCCGGTTTCGCCAAGGCGATGCAGGAAGCCTGCCGGGAACTGGACATCCTGTTCATCGTCGATGAGGTCATCACCGGCTTCGGCCGCACCGGCCCGATCTTCGCCTGCGAACACGAAGGGCTGACGCCGGATTTCATCACCATCGCCAAGGGCCTGACCTCGGGCTATGCGCCGATGGGCGCGGTGCTGATGGCGGATCGGGTCTATCAGGTGATCGCCGACGGCGCGCCCGAAGGCGTGGCGTTGGGCCATGGGCTGACCTATTCCGGCCATCCCGTCAGTGCCGCCGTGGGACTTGAGGTGCTGAAGCTCTATCGCGGCGGGATGATCGACAACGCCCACAGCGTCGGCGCCTATTTCACCCGACGCCTGGCCGAGTTCCGCGACCGCCCGCTGGTGGGCGAGGTGCGCGGCAAGGGCCTGCTGGCGGCGATTGAGCTGGTCAGCGACAAGGCGACCAAGGCGAAATTCCCCGCCGAGGCCCGCATCGGCCCCCGCCTGGCCGAGATCGGCTATCGCAACGGCATCATCTTCCGCGCCTTCAACGACGGAACGCTGGGCTTCGCGCCGCCGATCTGCATCACCGAAGACGAAGTCGATCTGCTGATCGACCGCGTCGACGCCACCCTGACCGAAATTTCCAACGCATAAAGGACAATCCGATGAAACTGACCGACTTCAAGGCGCTGACCTTCGACGTTTACGGCACGCTGATCGACTGGGAAAGCGGCATGATCGAGGGGCTGAAGGGCCTGACCGCACGCGTCGGCCGCGACCTGTCGCGCGACGAAATCCTGGAGGCGCACGCCCGCCACGAATCCAGCCAGCAGAAATACACCCCCGCCAAGAAATACAGCGAGCTGCTGCAAATCGTCTATAAACGCCTGGCCGAGGAATGGGGCGTGCCCTTCACGCGCGAAGAATGCGTCGAATACGGCGAATCGGTCAAGAAATGGCCCGCCTTCCCCGACAGCGAAGGCGCGCTGCAATATCTGAAGAAGCACTATAAGCTGATCGTCCTGACCAATACCGACAACGACAGCTTCAAGGGCTCGAACGAAAAGCTGGGCGTGCATTTCGACGGCGCCTATACCGCCGAGGATGTCGGCAGCTACAAGCCGTTCGACCGGAACTTTGACTATATGCTGGAAAAGATCACCTCGCTGGGGCTTCAGAAGTCCGACATCCTGCATACCGCCGAAAGCATGTTCCACGACCACGGCCCGGCCAACAAGTTCGGCCTGGCGAACTGCTGGATCTATCGCCGCCACGACCAGAAGGGTTTCGGCGCGACGATGAATCCGGGCGAGATGCCGACCTACGACTTCCGGTTCAACTCGATGGCCGATCTGGTAAAAGCCCATCAGGAAGAACTGCGCGCCTGATCCGGCGTCTGCGCAAGAAGGAACAGGCATGGCGGAAAATCCACGGCTCGACCGAATCGATGTCAACATCCTTGCGCAGCTTCAGGCCGACAGCGGCATGACCAATGTCAGGCTGGCGGAAGCCGTCGGCCTGTCTCCGTCGCCTTGCCTGCAACGGGTGAAGCGGCTGGAAAAGGCCGGTTTCATCGAAAGCTATCGCGCGCAGATCAATATCCGCAAGCTGGCCGAAAGCGTCATGGTCTTTACCGAAGTGACGCTGGCCGACCACCGCCGCGAGGATTTCCAGAAATTCGAACGCGAGATCCGCAAGATCGAAAACCTCCAGGAAATGCACCTGATTTCCGGGGGCTATGATTATCTGCTGAAATTCACGGTGCGCAACATGCTGCATTACCAGGAGATCATCCTGGACGTGCTGGAGAAGAATATCGGCGTGGCGAAATATTTCAGCTATATCGTGATCCAGACGCTGCTGGACCGGGGCTATGTTCCGCTCAAGTCATTGATCCGGGAAAATCGCTGATCCTGTGGCGGCGGACGAATAAGGGCGGCATCGCAGCCGCCCTTTTTCCATGCCGGATCATTTTCCGATGGCATCCAGGAACTGATACCAGCCCGCCACCATGCGCACGGCGGGTTCGCGGACCCCGTACATCGGCACCTGCTTCAGCGGGGTCGCGGTAATCAGACCCAGGTCCGGCTTTTCCCCGGCAACCACCGCCGCGACATATTTCCCGATGGCCGAGGACATGGCGACCCCCGTGCCGTTATAGCCCATGGCATAGACGGTCTTGTCGTCCAGCCGGCCCAGATGCGGGATGCTGTCCAGCGTCAGCGCCACCAGCCCCGACCAGCGATGCGTGATCTGCTTGCCCTCAAGCTGCGGGAACTGCCGGAACCTCGCGCGGCGCAGCGCCTCGAAGGCGGATTCCGAATCCTCCTTGCCAAAGGCGCCGCGGCCGCCATACATCAGCCGGTTGTCGACCTTGCGGAACCAGCGCATCATGCGGCGCGTCTCGGCATAGCTGCGGCCTTCGGTGAACAGGCTGTCGGCCACCGACTGCTCCAGCGGCTCGCTGACGATCATGGCCGACCGGAACGGCACGATGGCCTTGCGCACGCCCCCGGTCGCTGGGGTCAGTTCGTTATAGCCGTCCGTCCCGATGACCATCTGCCGGGCGCTGACGGTGCCGTTCGGGGTTTCCAGCACCACGCGGCCGCCCGACTGATGCGTCTTGAGCACCGGCGAGTTCTGATAGATCGAAACCCCGTCCCGCATCACCCCGTTCGCCATGCCGAAGACCAGGTTCAGCGGGTGCAGCGTGCCCCCGAACGAGGTCAGCATGCCGCCCACGAAATCGCGCGAGCTGGTTTCGGCATGGACCTCCTCGGCACTGACCAGCCGGTTGGTGGTGTCGCCCAGGTTGACGCGCATCCACTCGATCTCTTTTTCGATCTTGCGCATGTAGCTGTGCGTGTGGGCGCACAAAAGCCAGCCGCCCTGGCGGTAATCGGCGGCCTCGATGCCGTAATCCTCGACCAGTTCGTTCAGATGCTCGACCGTCTCGCGGCCCAGGGCGTGCATCCGGCGCGCGGCTTCCAGCCCGTGAATGCGGGCGATCTCGGGATAGGTGATGCGGTATTTGGCGGAAACCACACCGCCGTTGCGGCCGCTGCATCCCCAGCCGATGGCATTGGCTTCCAGGATGGCGCAGGACAGCCCGCGTTTCGCCAGGTAGCGGGCGGTGGAGAGGCCCGTGAAGCCGCCGCCGATGATGGCGACGTCGTACTGCCTGGACCCGCGCAGTTCGGGCGCCTGGGGCCGGTTGACGGCCGTGGCCTGCCAGAACGAGCGGACATCGGCAATCGGCAGGGATTGGGACATGATCTGTCTTTCGTTTCCAGGGTTGAAATGACCGGCGCGGGCAAAGGGCAGATGCCCCTGCCCGCGCGGCTGGACTTGTCCGGGTCGGACCCAAGGCCCTAGGACACGATGACCCACAGCTTGCGCACCGTCTCGATGGTGCGCCAGGTGCCGACGAAGCCGGGGCGCATGATGAAGGTGTCGCCCGCCGTCAGGCGCCGCGTCTCGCCGCCGTCTTCGGTCAGTTCGACCACGCCCGACAGGACGTGGCAGAACTCCCAGGTCTCGCCCTTGATCGAGCGGGTGGCGCCGGGGCTCGCTTCCCAGACGCCGCTGCGGATGCGGCCGCCGTCGACCACGTCCTGTTCCCAGGTCTTGTAGCGGGGATCGCCCTCGACCAGCCGGTCGGGCGCGGCTTGCGGCAGTTCGGGCGTGCCGAGGTTTTCCAGGTCGAACACGATCATCTGCGACATGGCGAGGGCCCCTTACTTGCCGGCTTCGACGGCTTCGACTAGCTCGGCGATCGAGGCGAAGTGATAGTCCGGCACCGCCGCGTCAGCGACCGCGGGCGAGCCGCCATAGCCTTCCAGGCCCTTGCGCCGCTCGATCCAGGCGACCTGGATGCCCAGCTTCTTCGCCACGCGGATGTCGTGGAACTGGCTTTGCGCGACGTGCAGATAGTCCTTCAGGCGGAAGCCCAGGTGGCTGTTGCGGCCGCGGACATAGGAGAACACCTGCGGATCGGGCTTGCAGACCTCGACATCCTCGGCCGTCACCTTGTCGTCGAAGGGGTGATCCAGCGTGGCCGAGAACTGCTCATAGGCCCAGTTGTCGGCATTGGTCAGCGCGACCAGGCGGAAGCGCTTGCGCAGCGCCTTCATGCCCTCGACCGCATCCGGGAAGGCCGGCCAGTCGGTCATCGAGCGGCGCAGACCGTCCAGGTGGTCGTCGTCTATCGGCAGGCCGTATTTGGTGGCGATGGTCCGATAGACCTCGGGCAGCATCCAGGTGAAGGGGATGCCGGGGGTCAGGTGGTGCTGTTCGTCCTCGGCATCAGCGAATTCGGTCAGGATCTTGGCGTCCTCGATCTCGGCGCCGGCCTTGTCGAAGACGGGCCGGAAGAAGTTGATGACGCCTGCTTCGAAGTCGACAAGCGTGCCGACGACGTCGAAGGTCAGGATTTTGCGGTCGGTCAGGGCCATGGTGTCTCTCCCCCCTTAGGGCAAGTGGATGGGATCCGTTTACCCCAGAATTGCCGCTCTCCGAACTGACATGATTTCATCAGGCGCATGACAATTTGGCATGGTGGGATACGGTGCGGTCAGGTTATATCCGGCCATCCCGACATGACGAAGTTGCCGATTAACCCGGCGGCCACGCATTCCTGTCATAGGAGTCCGAATGATGCGGTTGGACATCGAATCCCTGCGCGCCTTCAAGGCGGTGCTGGATCATGGCGGCGTGACCCGCGCGGCCATGGCGCTGAACCTGACGCAATCGGCCGTCAGCCACAAGATCACCCGGCTGGAAAGCCGGGTCGGGCGGCCGATCCTGATGAAGGGCGAACACGGGATGGTGCCGACCTCGGACGGGCAGGGGCTGCTGCATTACGCCGAACGCCTGATTTCGTTGCATGACGAGGCGGCGCAGCATTTCCGGTCCTCGGATCTGGCGGGGCAGATCCGGCTGGGCGCGACCGAGGATGCGACCAGCGCCGAACTGGCCAAGGTGCTGGGCCGGTTCGGCCGCGTGCATCCCAACGTCTCGCTGTATGCGCGGGTGGCGCAAAGCCTGATGCTGAATTTCTGGTTGACCACCGGCGAGATCGACATGGCGATCCTGCAAACCTTCACCAAGGACATGGAGCCGGACGACATCGAACTGTGGCGCGAGGATCTGATCTGGGTCCGCAGCATCGACCATCCCCCGCAGCTGGGCGACAGCATCCCCTTCGTGTCCTTCGACAGCAATTCGTTCTACAAGCTGGCGGCCATGCAGGCGCTGACGGCCACCGGACGGAGCCTGCGGGTGGTGCTGGAATGTCCGGGCAAGGAAGGCATCCGCGCGGGCATCAAGAGCGGCTTCGGGATCG
The DNA here is from genome assembly GCF_052045125.1 of Paracoccus sp. 22332. Taxonomy (NCBI): domain Bacteria; kingdom Pseudomonadati; phylum Pseudomonadota; class Alphaproteobacteria; order Rhodobacterales; family Paracoccaceae; genus Paracoccus; species Paracoccus sp. 22332. The sequence continues at coordinate 161,798 of NZ_JBQEOI010000007.1, read as the reverse complement.
GCCTGCTGGGCCGCAGCAACCTTGAGGAAGGATTGACCGAACTGCATTCGGACCTGCCCGCCATGCCCTCGGTCTCGCATGTGCTGCGCAGCCGGGCGGCGCTGCCGTCGCGGCTGGAACGGAATTTCGCCGATGCCATCCTTCTGGAAATGAAGGACGACATCCCGAAATGAATGGGCCGCACCTGGGTGGCGCGGCCGGTTCCTATCTCAGTTGCGCGCGCTTGGTTTCGGGCGCCCAGACCAGCGACACGACCAGTCCCACCAGCGGGAAGGCGGCCATGATCAGCAACGTGGCCGAGACCCCGTATTCCTGCATCGCCACCGGCAGCAGATAGGTCGCGGCGGCGGCGGAAATACGAGAGAATGCGGCGGCGAAGCCGACCCCGGTGGACCGGATGCGGGTTTCGAAGATCTCGGACGGATAGACGAACTGCATGTTGTTGGCGGCGGGCGCGATGAACATGTAGCCCGCGAACAGCGACACCACCAGCCAGGTCGGCGCATCGGGCAGCAATCCCAGGCCCAGCAGCAGGACGAACATGATCGCGAAGGTCGAGATCACGAAGCTTCTGCGCGTCAGCCAGTGCAGCAGCCACAGCCCGAAGACCGCGCCCAGGATCTGCAAGCCGTTCAGCAGGATGTCGACCGTCAGGCCGCTTTCGATGCCCAGGGATTTGAAGACCGGCAGCGCAAAGGTGAAGATGGCGAAGAACGGGCCGATCTGGCAGAACCAGAAGAGACCGGCGTAAAGATGCGCCCGCCAGTTCGGGTGCCGGAACAGCTCGACCGGCGAGGGGTGGGTTTCCTCAAGCGCGATGGTCGGGATGGTGTAGCCGGTTCCGAAATGCCTGCGGACGATGTCCTCGGCCTCTTGCTCGCGGCCGCGCGCCTTGAGCCACATGGGGCTTTCGGGCAGGCCCAGCCGCAGCAGGAACGTGATCGCCGCCGGGATCGCGCTGCTGGCCAGCAGCAGCCGCCAGTTGTCGCCCTCGTAGGCCATCCCCACGAAGAAGGCGACGCTGAAGCCAATTTGCCAGGCCAGCGCGAAACTGCCCAGCAGCACCCCCCGGCCGCGACGGCGAGAGAATTCGGCCAGCACGGCGGTGCCCACCGCGTATTCCACGCCGATGGCCAGTCCCAGTGCCAGCCGCAGCACCACAAGCTGCCACATGTCCTGCACCAGATATTGCAGCAGGGACAGCACCACGAAAGCCGCCAGGTTCCAGGCGAAGACCGGGCTGCGGCCATAGCGGTCGGCCAGGTTGCCGAAGATCAGCCCGCCGATGAACACGCCGATCAGGGCGCTTGCGGCGATCAGGCCCTGGTTCAGGCTGGAAAGCTGCATTTCGGTGCTGGCCAGCGCCAGCGACGGCCCGATGATGCCCAGGACATATCCGTCCAGGGCGGCGCCCCCCAGGATCGCCGCCGTGGCGACGATATGGATGCGTTTGAGGGGAGCCAGATCCAGCCCCGACGGATCGGAGTTTCCGGCAGTCTCAGTCAGTATCATGTATCTCCTCCCAGAGATGTCTTGGCCGGGCGGCAAGGCCCGCGATGACCGTGATGGCTACGCAGATCGAGGGTGCGTGTTGCTGCGCGGGCGACGGGATCCAGGCCGTTTGCGACAGGCAGCACGCCGGTCCGGCGGAGGCGGCGCCCGGTATGGTGCCAAGAATCCCTAACATTTTCAGGAGGATTTGGGCGAATGACAAATGGTCATCGAAACCATCGGCATTTTCGATCTGCGACCCGTGCATCGCGCGCGAGGCGATCTTGCGGTCCGGTCTTCAAGGGAAAAGGCGCCCCGTCAGGCGCCCTTGCTCAATCGCTCTGAAGGCGCTTGAAATGCCGGGTCTCGACGATCCCGCCGTTGCGGAGAGAGTGCAGGCGCATGACGATGGCCGTGCTGGTCCGGATCTCGGTCATGGAACGACCCGGCTTTGGTCCGGCCCCGCAACCCGGCAGGTGGCAGGGCAGGATGCAGGATGGCTTACAGCCCGCCGAAATGAAACGCCTTGGTTTCCAGGTATTCCTCGATCCCCTCCTGCGCGCCCTCGCGGCCCAAGCCCGAGGCCTTGACGCCGCCGAAGGGCGCCTCGGCATGGCTGACCGCGCCGGTGTTCAGGCCGACCAGCCCGGCCTCCAGCGCCTCGCCGAAGCGGAAGGCGCGGGCCATGTCGCGGGTGAAGAAATAGGCGGCCAGGCCGAAGGGCGTGCCATTGGCGATGGCCAGCGCCTCGTCCTCGGTCTCGAAGCGGAAGATCGGCGCGACCGGGCCGAAGGTCTCCTCCGAGGCCAGCCGCATTTCGGTCGTGGCGCCCACCAGCACGGTCGGGTCGGCGAACTGCTGCCCCAGGTCGCGTGTCGCGGTGGCGCGGGTTGCGCCCTTGGACAGCGCGTCGTCGATATGGGCGCCGATCTTGTCGATGGCGGCGGGGTTGATCATCGGGCCGATCTGGACCCCCGGTTCGGTGCCGGGGCCGACCTTCAGCGCATCGACGCGGGCGGCCAGCGCCGCGACGAAGGCGTCGTGGATGCCCGATTGCACCAGGATGCGGTTCGCGCAGACGCAGGTCTGCCCGCCATTGCGGAACTTGCTGACCATCGCGCCTTCGACCGCGGCATCCAGATCGGCGTCGTCGAAGACGATGAAGGGCGCGTTGCCGCCCAGTTCCAGCGACATCTTCTTCAGCGTCGGCGCGCATTGTTCCGCCAGCAGGGCGCCCACGCGGGTCGATCCGGTGAAGGACAGCTTGCGCACGACGGGGCTTGCGGTCAGCGCGCTGCCGATCGCCTCGGGCCGGCCGGTCAGGATGTTCAGGACGCCCGCCGGGATGCCGGCGCGTTCCGCCAGCACGCCAAGCGCCAGCGCCGAATAGGGGGTGAAGTCCGAGGGCTTGATGACCATCGTGCAGCCGGCGGCCAGCCCCGGCGCGACCTTGCGGGTGATCATCGCATTGGGAAAGTTCCACGGCGTGACGATGGCGCAGACGCCGACCGGTTCCTTCATCGCAAAGATCTTCTTGCCCGGCACGGGCGAGGGGATGATCTTGCCGTTGATCCGCCGCGCTTCCTCGGCGAACCAGCGCACGAAGCTGGCGCCATACAGGATCTCTCCCCGCGCCTCGGCCAAGGGCTTGCCCTGTTCGCGGGTCAGGATCAGCGCCAGGTCGTCGGCATGGTCCAGGATCAGCTGGTGCCAGGCCATCAGCAGGTCGGAGCGGTCGGCATGGGTGCGCGCCTTCCATGCTTTCATGGCGGTTTCGGCGGCGGCGATGGCGGCCTCGGTCTCGGCCGCCGTGCAGTCGGGCATCCGGCCCAGCACGTCGCCGGTCGCAGGGTCGATCACGTCCATGTCGGCCCGCGCCAGCCAGGCGCCGTCGATCAGCGCGGCTTCGCGGAACAGGCCGGGATCCTTCAGGGCGCTGCGGATGTCGTTCGGAGTGGTGGTCATGCGTTCTCCTCCAGCGCGGCGATCACGGCGGCGGTGATTTCCTGGGTTCCGTGCAGGCCGGGGCGGATGCCGATGCCGCGCGCGGTCGCCGATTCGATGGCAGCCAGCACAGCGGCGGCGGCTTCGGTTTCGCCCAGGTGTTCCAGCATCTGCGCCCCCGACCAGATCGCGGCGATGGGGTTGGCGATGTTCTTGCCCGCGATATCGGGGGCCGAGCCATGCACGGGTTCGAACATCGACGGCACGCGGCGGTCGGGATTGATGTTGGCCGAGGCCGCGAAGCCCAGGCCGCCCTGGATCGCCGCGCCCAGGTCGGTCAGGATGTCGCCGAACAGGTTCGACGCCACCACCACGTCCAGATCCTGCGGCGTCATCACCATCTTGGCGGCCATCGCGTCGATATGCATGGGACTGACCGTCACGTCCGGGTATTCGGCGGCCAGTTCGCGCGTCACCTCGTCCCAGAACACCATCGAGTATTTCTGCGCGTTCGATTTCGTGACCGAGGTCAGGTGCTTCCTGCGCGCCCTTGCCTGTTCGAAGCCGAAGCGCAGGATCCGTTCGACCCCCTTGCGGGTGAAGATCGAGGTTTCCACCGCGACCTCGTTGTCGCGGCCCTGGTGGACGCGGCCCCCTGCGCCGGAATATTCGCCCTCGGTGTTCTCGCGGATGCAGAGGATGTCGAAGCCCTGCGCACGCAGCGGGCCTTCGACGCCGGGCAGCAGGCGGTGCGGGCGGATATTGGCGTATTGGTCGAAGGCCTTGCGGATCGGCAGCAGCAATCCGTGCAGCGACACCGAATCCGGCACCGTGGCCGGCCAGCCGACCGCGCCCAGAAAGATCGCGTCGAAGGACCGCAACTGGTCGATGCCGTCTTCGGGCATCATCCGGCCGGTCGCCAGATAGGTTTCGCAGGACCAGTCGAAGCGCGTCTTGTCCAGGCTCAGGCCGAAACGCGCGGCGGCGGCGTCCAGCACCTGCATCGCCGCATCGGTAACATCGACCCCGATGCCGTCGCCCGGAATCAGCGCAAGCGTGTATGTGGTCATGAAGACTCCTGCATGGTCGTGATTGCGTGTTTTGGGGAAAGTCATGCCACCGAACGCCTGGCGTTAGGTTTCGAAGATGACCCGCCTCCGGCAGTTTTCGCCACGCAGGGGCGGGCCGACGGAATTTTATGTCGCAGTCGGCCGCGCCCGTGCCGTCATCCGGGCAGAATCTCGAACCGCGTCACGTCGATCATCCCCCGGTCGGTGATCTTCAGCGCCGGGATGACCGGCAGGGCCAGGAAGGCCAGTTGCAGGAAGGGTTCCTCCAGCGTGACCCCCAGCGACTTGGCCGCGTCGCGCAGCAGGATCAGCCGGTCGCGGACCGTCTCGAACGGATCGAGGCTCATCAGCCCCGCGACGGGCAGGGGCAGTTCGGCCAGGATGTCGCCCCCGCTCGCGACGACGAAGCCGCCCTCGATTTGCGACAGGCGGTTCGCGGCCAGCGCCATGTCGTCGTAATCGGCGCCGACGACGGCGATGTTGTGATGATCGTGGCACACGGTCGAGGCGATGGCCCCGCGCCGGATCCCGAAGCCCTGGACAAAGCCCGTGGCGATGTTGCCGTTCCAGCCGTGTCGTTCGATCACGGCGATGCGGGCCAGATCGCGGGCCGGATCCGGGCGCTTGTCGCCGTCCCGAGGCGCGATGTCGTGGGTCAGATGGGCGGTGATGATCTTGCCCTCGATTATACCGATCACCGGGGTTTCGCTGCGGTTTCCGGCGCAGCGGAAATCCTGCGGTCCGACATGCGGCGCCTTGACCGAGGCGCGGGCCACCGGCCGGGACGGCGGCCGCGCGGCAAAGGCCGCGTCATCGACGACCCGCCCGCCGCACAGCACCGCCTGCGCCCGGCAGCTTTCCAGACTGTCCAGGGCCACGATGTCGGCGCGCAGCCCCGGCGCGATCAGCCCGCGATCCTTCAGCCCGAAAGCCTCGGCCGCCGACAGCGAGGCCGCGCGATAGACCGCCAGCACCGGGCTGCCGCGCCGGATCAGTTCCCGGATCATGTGGTCCAGGTGCCCGTGTTCCGCGATGTCCAGCGGGTTCCGGTCGTCGGTGCAAAGGCACATATAGGGCGCGGTCACATCGGTCAGCACCGGCTGCAGCGCCGCCAGATCCTTGCTGACAGATCCCTCGCGGATCAGGACGCGCATTCCGTTGCGCAGCTTTTCCAGCGCCTCGGCGGCGGTCGTCGCCTCGTGTTCCGTGCGGATGCCCGCCGCGACATAGGCCGACAGGTCGCGCCCGGTCAGTTGCGGGCAATGGCCGTCGACATGGCCGCCCGCGAACAGCCGCAGCTTGGCCATGGCGGCGGGATCGCGGTGGATGACGCCGGGATAGTTCATGAACTCGGCCAGCCCGATAGACGATGGGTGACCCATCACCCTTTGCAGATCCGCCGCCTCGATCCGCGCGCCCGAGGTCTCCATCTCGGTCGAGGGCACGCAGGACGACAGTTGCACGCGCAGGTCCATCAGCAGGCATTCGCTGGCCCTCTGGAACCAGCGGATGCCGTCCAGGCCGATGACATTCGCGATCTCGTGCGGATCGCAGATGGCGGTGGTGATGCCGCGCGGCGTCACGCAGCGGTCGAATTCATACGGCGTGACCAGGCTGCTTTCGACATGCAGATGCGTGTCGATGAAGCCCGGCACCAGGGTCAGGCCGGTCACGTCGATCACCTGCCGCGCCTCGTAGTCGCCGATCCCCGCGATCCGGTCGCCGCAGATCGCCACGTCCCCCGCCATCAACGCGCCGGTGATCAGGTCGAAGACCCGCCCGCCCCGCAGCAGCAGATCGGCGGGTTCGTCGCCCCGCGCCTGGGCAATGCGGCGTTCCAGATCGTCCATATGCGCACCCTCCGTTCGCGTCAGAAGACCCGACGCAGGGGGCGGCGTCCAGAGGGGATGAGGAAGGGCGCGGAGTTGTAATCGCCTAGAACCACTGCCCCGGTTCCATCAGCCCCAGATCCATCAGTTGCCGGGCGCGCCACTGGAAGGGCTCGGAATTTCGCCACCTGAAGCTGTCCACCGCGTCTCGGGATCCCGGATTGGTCGCCAGGGCCTTGGCGGCGCGGAAAGAGGCGATGGCGGCGGTCAGGTTGTGATGCCAGGGGCAGGCATAGGTGTTGTATTCGGGGACGTTGAAGCGGTGATCGGCCTCGATGCGCAGGCCGGGGGCCGCACGGAACAGGGCGATGCGGTCGATGCGGCGGCGGGCGGGGGGTACATGCTCCTCGAACCGCCAGCGCAGGCCGCCGTGGAAATCCAGTTGCCGGTCCAGCGGTTGCCCGTCCGATCCCTTGCGGCCAAGCGCGAAATAGCCCGCCCGGTCGAACATCGCCTCGGTCAGGTTGACCGCGTTCGGATCGCGGGCCAGATCGGGCGCATAGAGGTCGATCACATAGGTCAGCATCGCGTCGCGCCGTTCTTCGGCGTGGAAGGCCAGAAGCTCGGACACGGTGCGGGTTTCGGAAAAGGGAAAGAACAGAAATTCCGCGTTGTAGCAGTAGTAAAGCCAGGTTCCGGCGGGAACGGCCCGGATCACCGCATCCACCGCGCCCTGATGGGCCAGGGCGTCACGGGTGTTCCAGTGCAGGTTGGTCACGCGCGCCCCTGCGTCAGGCGGCACGGGAACCGGACCCGGCGACAGCGCAAGGATGTGGCGAAAGCCGAGGGCCAGGTGATGGCGCAACGTTTCTTCGACCGCCGCGTCGTCCTCGATCAGGATGAGGGCGATGGGGCCGCGCGCAAGAACCGGGGGGCGCGCCTTCAGGAACGCCGCCAGCGGCGGATGCGCCGTCACGGCATCACGGCCTTGACCTGGTCGAGGGCCTGGCGCAGCAGGTCGGGATTGCTTCCGGCGGTTTCGACCAGGCGCTTCAGCGTGGCCTTCTGCGTCTCGCCGATGGCGGCGGCGTCGATCAGGCGGGCCACCTCGGCCGCGTCGAATCCCTCGGGCGTCAACAGCGTCTGGATGCGCGCGGCGGTGACGGCGGCCGTTGCAGCCTGGTCCGTCGCCGCTGCGGCATCATGGGCGGCCTTGGCCGCGTCCTCGGCGGCTTGGGCAACGGGGGCGGCCGCGCCGCTGGCGGCGGTGGCTGCGGCATCTGCCGCGCGGTCGGCCGCGTCCAGGGCCGCTTCGGCGGCGGCCTCGGCTTCGGCCGCGGCGTCGCTGACGGGGGCGACGCCCGCATCCTCGGACGCTTGGACCGCCTCGGCCGCGACATCGGCGGCGATCGCTGCGGCATCGGCTGCCGCGTCGGCGGCGGCCTCGGTCGCCTGGGTGGCAGCGGGGGCCGCGCCGGCCGCAGGCGCTTGCGTAACGGCAGGAGGAGCGGTTTCGGTGCGTCCGTCCTGCCAGAGCCACCATCCCCCCAGGCCAAGAGCCAGAATCACGATCAGGGCCAGAAGAATGCGCATGGCGGGGCTGTTCCTTGCAGGGGTTCGCCAAATCCTATGCCACAGGGGCATGGCGCGGAAAAGCCGCCGGGCGCGTCAAGCAGGCTCCAAATCCACCATGCGAGCGATTCCCGACATCAAATCCGGTTGAATCATCCCGCTTTGACGCTTATTTTCCGTCCATTCCACATTGGCTATCCAAGGAGCATCGCCATAGCCCGCCGACCGCATAACGCACCGCCCACCCGTGATACCGGACCCCGCGTGAACGAACGCATCCGCGTATCCGAAATTCGCCTGATCGGCGCCGACGGAGAGAATGTCGGCGTGGTTCCGCCCTCGGTCGGGTTGCAGATGGCGCAGGACGCCGGGCTGGATCTGGTCGAAATCTCGCCCAACGCGACGCCGCCCGTCTGCAAGGTCATGGACCTGGGCAAGTTCAAGTATGAACAGCAGAAGCGCGAGGCCGAGGCCCGCAAGAAGCAGAAGATCATCGAGATCAAGGAAATCAAGTTCCGTCCGGGAACCGATACCCACGATTACGATGTGAAGATGCGGTCGGTCATGAAATTCCTAGGCGAAGGCGACAAGGTCAAGGTGACGCTGCGCTTCCGCGGCCGCGAAATGGCCCACCAGGATCTGGGGCTGGAACTGCTGAACCGCGTCCGCGACGACGTGGGCGAGGCGGGCAAGATCGAATCCATGCCCAAGCTGGAAGGCCGGCAGATGGTGATGATGATCGCCCCGAAATAGGGCGATCCGCCGTCGAAAAGGGGCCGCGCCGCGATTGCCGGCGCGGCCTTCCTGTCAGAACCGTCCCGCCATCAGCCGCTGGCGGATCACCGCCTGGTCGTCGCGGATCATGCCGGGGATCAGGAACAGGTCGATCACGGCCCAGACCCAGACGAAGGCCAAGGGAATCCAGCCGATCAGGATGGGCGCGGTCAGCGCACCGATTCCCGACAGGGCCAGCATGATGATCCCGCTGGCCCACCGGCCCAGATACATCCGGTGAACGCCAAGTCCCCACAGCAGGATCGCCAGCAGATAGGCGACCAGTTGCGATCTCGATTCGTTGGCAACGCGCTGTTCGATCAAAAGCTGTTGCTGAACAGTTTCCGGCAAGGGCCTCTCCATGGATGGGGGCGACAGCCGCCCCTTTGCCCATAGATAGGAACCCCTGCGTCGGCTGCAAGGATTACTCGGCCCGCAGGAAGCGGTCGAAGGTCAGGCCGATGGGGCGGATCGGCCCGGTGCTTCCATCGTTGCGGCCCACGTCGACGACCCCCAGGTGATAGCGGCCCGGTTCCAGCAGGACCGGCCCCAGCCGGGCGTCGGTGCTGCCGCCCGCGTCGTCGTTTTCGGCCATCACCCCGCCCGACGCGGCGAACAGGACCAGCTTCGGGTCGGCCCCGCCCAGCCCGCCATACGCGCCGACGATCACCACCGTCGGCTGGTCCAGATCGAAGCCCAGCCATTGCGTCGCGCCGTCATGCAGCACCACCGTCTGCCTGGTCTGGGACAGATCCAACGCCTGGACCGGATAGCTGCCGTCGGCGGGCGGGCTCAGCTCTCCCTTGCGATAGGCGTTGCGCAGGAAGGCCTCCACGTCCAGCTTTTCGGCGCTGACCGTCAGTGCGCCGGGCTGCGCGCTCAGCGCCGCGACAGCCACGCAATAATCCCCGGCTGCCAGGGGTGCCGCGAAATCCAGCCGGGAATTCAGCCCGTCGGCATCGTCGTTTTCCGCCAGCAGCCCGCCTTGACCGTCATAGAGGCGCAGCACGGGGTCCAGTTCCGGGCTGGACGCGCGCAAGGTCACGGGCGCGGGCTGCGCCAGTGTAAAGCGGTAATAGCCGGTCTGCGTCCCGTCCAGCGTCGCCGTGACCGCGCCCTGGTCCAGCCGCTGATCCAGCGTGCCGCCGGGCGCCAGGGCCTCGGCGGGGGTGTCGGCGGTGCAGGCGGCAATCCGGTCGATCCCGGCGTCCCCCGGCCCCTCGGTCAGCAGCGGGGCCTGTTCCGGCCGGGAAACCTGGACGGTCGCCGCCATCGCATCGTTGCTGACCGACCGCAGCGCGACGCAATAGACGCCAGGCCCGACCGTGGTTTCCAGGGCCGAATTCAGCGACACGGGCGTGTCGTCGTTCTCGGCGATCAGGTCGCCATCCTCGGTCAGCAGCGAGATCGCGGGATCGCCATCCTCGGCGCTTGCCTCGACCCGCAGCGCCTGGCTGTCGGCGCCGACGCGAAAGGCGAACAGGGCCTGACCGCCCGAGACCTGGGCCGGGGTGGACAGGGGATCGGGGCTGGTGGCGATGTCCTGACCCTCTCCGCCCAGCCATTGCGGATCGCCGCCGCAGATCCGGGGGCTGTCCGGGGCCTGCTGCGCGGCGGCGGGCAGGCCCAGACCGATGGCGGCGGCCAGGCCGAGGAGGATGGGGCAGGGGCGGTGCGGCATGAGGGACTCGGTCGGCAAGGGAACTGTTTGGGGCGGACTGTGGCATTCGCCGAAAGCCTGGACAATCGGGTTCTGCGATAAATTCGGCGGATGCGGGCGGCTTGACGCTTGACCATCCTGCCCCGGAACGGTTCAACGCTGGCAAACGCCCGTGCGGGCGAAACCGGAAAGCTGCGTCATGAAGTTCACTCTCTCCTGGCTCAAAGAGCATCTCGACACCACCGCGACCCTCGATGAGATCACCGAGGCGCTGACCGACCTGGGCCTGGAGGTCGAGGAAGTCCGCGATCCGGCGGCGAAGCTGCGGACCTTCACCCTGGCCCGCGTGCTGCACGCCCAGCAGCATCCCGACGCAGACCGGCTGCGCGTCTGCCGCGTGCTGACGGACGAGGGCGAGAAGCAGATCGTCTGCGGCGCGCCCAACGCCCGCGAGGGGATCACGGTCGTTCTGGCCAAGCCCGGCGACTACGTGCCTGGCATCGACGTGACCCTGGGCGTGGGCAAGATCCGCGGCGTCGAAAGCCAGGGCATGATGGCCTCGGAGCGGGAGCTGGAACTGTCGGACGAACATGACGGCATCATCGAACTGCCCTCGGGTCAGGTCGGCCAGCGTTTCGTGGACTGGCTGGCCGAAAACGCGCCCGAGAAGGTGGATCCGATGATCCACATCAAGATCACGCCCAACCGCCCCGACGCGCTTGGCGTCCACGGCATCGCCCGCGATCTGGCGGCGCGCGGCCTGGGGGTGCTGAAGCCGGTGGCCGATACGGCGGTGCCGGGCCGTTTCGCCAGCCCCATCGTCGTGACCATTGATCCGGCGATCGCCGAAAAGGCGCCCTATTTCACGGGCCGCGTGATCCGGGGCGTCAGGAACGGCCCATCGCCCGACTGGCTGCAACAGCGCCTGAAGGCCATCGGGCTGCGACCCATCAACACGCTGGTCGATATCACCAACCTGTTCACCTATGACATGAACAGGCCCTTACATGTCTTTGACATGGCAAAGGTTTCCGGCAACCTGCATGTTCGCCCCGCAGCGGCGGGCGAGGAAATCCTGGCGCTCGACGGCAAGACCTATGCGCTGCCCGAAGGCGCGATGGTGATCGCCGACGACAATGGCCCCGAAAGCATTGCGGGCATCATGGGCGGCGAGGTCTCGGGCTGTTCCGACGACACGACGGACGTGTTCCTGGAAAGCGCCTATTGGGATCCCATCGCGATTGCCGCCACGGGGCGGGCGATGAAGATCAACAGCGACGCCCGCTACCGCTTCGAACGCGGCGTGGACCCGGCCTTCACCCGGCCGGGGCTGGAACTTGCGACGCAGATGATCCTGGATCTCTGCGGCGGCGAGCCGTCCGAGGTGGTCGAGGCCGGGGCCGTTCCAGACACTGCCCGCGCCTATCGGCTGGACACCGCCCGCACCGCCAGCCTGGTCGGCCTGGACATCCCGGCGGATGTGCAGCGCGCCACCCTGACCGCGCTCGGCTTCCGCATGGAAGGCGACCTGGCTCATGTGCCAAGCTGGCGTCCCGACGTGCTGGGCGAGGCCGATCTGGTCGAGGAAATCGCCCGCATTGCCAGCCTGACCAAGCTGCAAGGCCAGCCCCTGCCGCGCCCGCGTCCTGGTGTGCCGAAGCCGGTGCTGACTCCCTTGCAGGTCCGCGAGAAATCCGCACGGCGGCAGGCGGCGGCGCTTGGCTATAACGAATGCGTCACCTACAGCTTCATCGACAAGGCCTCGGCTGACCTGTTCGGCGGCGGTGCCGATGCCGTGCGCGTCGAGAACCCGATCAGCAGCGAGATGACGCATCTGCGCCCCGACCTGCTGCCTGGCCTTCTGGCTGCCGCCGCCCGCAATCAGGCGCGTGGCTTCGCCGATCTGGCGCTGTTCGAGCTTGGGCCGGTCTTCGCGGGTGGCGAACCGGGCGAGCAGGCCACCCAGATCGCGGGGTTGATGGTCGGCCATACCGCGCCGCGCGACCCCTTCGGAAGCCGCCGCAAGGTGGACCTCTATGACGCCAAGGCCGATGCCGAAGCCGTGCTGGCGGCCATCGGCGCCCCCGCCAAGGTGCAGGTGAACCGCAAGCTGGATCCATGGTGGCATCCGGGCCGAGCGGGCAATATCGCGCTTGGCCCCAACGTGCTGGCGACCTTCGGCGAAATCCACCCCCGGATCCTGCGGGCCTTCGACGTGAAGGGCACGGCTGTGGCCTTCACCGTCCGCATCGCCAGCGTGCCTTTCCCCAAGGCCCGCACGGCGACGCGCCCCGCGCTGAACATTTCGGAATTGCAGGCGGTGGAACGCGACTTCGCCTTCGTCGTCGACCCGCAGGTCGAGGCGCTGACCCTGGTCAATGCCGCCGCCGGGGCCGACAAGGCGTTGATCGACAGCGTGACGGTCTTCGACCAGTTCACCGGGCTGGAGGGCGGCCGCAAGTCCATCGCCATCACCGCCCGCCTGCAACCGCGCGACAAGACCCTGACGGATGCGGACATCGAGGCCGTCAGCCAGAAGATCATCGACAAGGTGCAGAAGGCGACCGGCGGCACGCTGCGCGCCTGATCTCCTGCCTTGGACCTTGAATATCCTCGGGGCTTCCGAACGCCCGGAAAAAGGTCCAGTGGACCTTTTTCAGTGAGGAAGGGGCCGGCAGGCCCGAGCGGGTGGCGAAGCGCCCCCGGCTGTCGCGGGACGCAATTCCGCCATCACGAACAGCCGCAGCGCCGTCGCCAGCCCGACCTCGGGCGGGCGGGCATGGTCGATCTGCCCGATAAGTTGCGCCCGCGTAAGTCCCCGCGCGCGGGCGGCCTCGGCCATGCCACGCCAGAAGGCATCCTCCAGCGATACCGAGGTGCGGTGCCCGTCGATCGTCACCGACCGTTTCACGGGCGGGGTCATCGGCGGCAGATCAATCGGCATCCGGACCATCGTCGCGGCGATGCGCGTCAAGCCTGCGCTCGGCGCGCTCTGCCTCGGCCTGCCGGATTTCGCGCGCGGGCTTGGCCTCGCCGAACTTCGCGGCACTCGCGTCGCCCGCCGC